>NZ_JBFUCI010000376.1:0-6373 GCF_056405335.1 Variovorax sp. P1_H12_2 | reverse complement strand
CATCGACGGCAAGAAGAAGCTGGCCCTCTTCGCCCAGATCGAGCCGCTGCCCGACCTGGTCGCGATGACGACGAAGAACAAGCAGAAGGTCTACACCTCGATCGAGGTGAATCCGAAGTTCGCCGACACCGGCGAGGCCTACCTGGTGGGCCTGGGCGTGACCGACAGCCCGGCCAGCCTGGGCACCGACGTGCTCAGCTTCGCCGCGCAGAACCCGAAGGCCAATCCATTTGCCGCGCGCAAGCTCGACCCGGCCAACCTGTTCAGCGAGGCGATCGAGGTCACGCTGGAGTTCGAAGACGACACGCACGACGACGGCAAGGCATCGACCGCCCTCCAGAGCGTGAGGGACGCCATCGCCAAGTTCACCGGCCGCTTCAAGAAGCAAGACAGCGACGTCGGCGAACTGGTCGAAGCGGTCGGTGAACTGGCCGAGGCCTTCGGCACGCTGGCCGATCAGCATGGTGCGAACAGCAAGGCCACGGCCCGGCTCTCCAAGGACTTCGCCACCCTGCAAACCGCGCACACGGCGCTGCAGCAGAAGTTCGAAACCATCGACACCACCGACGCCGCGCAGCACGCGCACCGCCCCGCCGCCACCGGCGGCAACCCCAAGCTGCAGACCACTGACTGCTGAGCCGCACACGCATCCCCGGAGCCATCCATGCAAAACAACACCCGCCTCGTCTACAACCAGCTGCTGGACCGCCTCGGCGAACTCAACGGCGTGCCCAGCGCGCGCGAGCAGTTCGCGGTCGAGCCCAGCGTGCAGCAGACGCTGGAGACGAAGATCCAGGAGTCGAGCGAGTTCCTCGGCAAGGTCAACATCATCGGCGTCACCGAGATGAAGGGCGACAAGCTCGGCCTCGGCGTGAGCGGCCCGATCGCGAGCCGCACCAACACCGACGAGCGCGACCGTCAGCCGCGCTCGGTCGAGACGCTCGACGAACTGGGCTACGAGTGCAAGAAGACCAACTACGACACCTTCATCAAGTACGCCACGCTCGACGCCTGGGCCAAGTTCCGGGACTTCCAGACCCGGGTGCGCGATGTGATCGTCAAGCGCCAGGCGCTGGATCGCATGGTCATCGGCTTCAACGGCCTGCGCGCGGCCGCCAACACCGACCTGGTCGCCAACCCGCTGCTGCAGGACGTGAACATCGGTTGGCTCGAKCACATCCGCCAGGACGCCGCAGCGCGCGTGCTCGACTCGGGCGCCGCGGCGAACAAGATCACCGTCGGCGACGCCGGCGACTACAAGAACCTCGACGCCCTGGTCTACGACGCCTACCAGACGCTGCTCGACCCCTGGTTCCGCAACGATGGCGGCCTGGTCGCGATCGTCGGCCGCAACCTGATGCACGACAAGCTGTTCCCGCTGGTCAGCGAGCCCTCGGCGCCGACCGAAATGCTCGCCGCCGACATCGTGCGCAGCCAGCGCCGGCTGGGCGGCCTGCCGGGCATCACCGTGCCCTACTTCCCCGAGAACAAGGTGCTCATCACGCGCTACGACAACCTGTCGATCTACTGGCAGCAGTCGGCGCGCCGCCGCACCATCGTCGACAACGCCAAGCGCGACCGCATCGAGAACTACGAGTCGAGCAATGACGCCTACGTGGTCGAGGACTACGGCCTGTGCGCGCTGATCGAGAACATCGAGATCGCGGGCTGAGCGCCATGCGCCAGACCCCCGCCCAGCGCAGCCTCCAGCGCAAGCTCGCCACCCTCGCCTCGGCCTCCGCGGCGCCGGGCGGCGAGCTGCGAGGCAGCGCCTACGAACTCATGCTCGCGCAGCTGGCCGAGCACCGCCGCTCGCTCAAGGCCATCCAGTCCATCGAGCGCAAGATCGAGGCCAAGCGCCAGTTCCTGCCCGACTACGACGCCTGGATCGACGGCGCACTGACCGGCGGCCAAGGCGCCCAGGACCAGGTGCTCACCACCGTGCTGATCTGGCACATCGACGCCGGCAACTACCGCCGCGCGCTGGAGATCGCGCAGTACGCGGTGCAGCACGACCTGTCGCCGCCCGACCAGTACGACCGCAGCCTCGGCACCATCCTGATCGACGAGTTCGCCGCCGCGGCGCTCAACGGCCAGATGAACAACGCGGACGCGCGTGACCTGCTGCCCCAGGTGCTGCTCGGCACCCAGGACCTCGACGCGCCCGACCAGGCGCGCGCCAAGCTGCACAAGGCCATGGGCTACGCGCTGATCGGCAAGACCGGCCCGGCCGACGTGGACTTCGACGCCGTCGCGGTGAAGGACGCGCGCGTGGCGCTCGACCACCTGCAGCGCGCCCTTGCCCTGTTCGACCAGGTCGGCGTGAAGAAAGACATCGAGCGCCTGGAGCGCCGGCTGAAGAAGCCGGACCCGCCCCCGGCGCCGTAACCAGTCCGGACCCCGGAACCCCGGCGGCTCGGGCTGATTCCTGAAGGCCACCCGCCCCACGGATGACGCCCGACCACCGCCGACCTTCTTTTGGACCTTCGCCCGCCGCGAATCTCATGAGCTTTCTTGCCAATCCTCCCACCCCGGCACCGGCCGCCGAGAAGCCGCTGGCGAACGACGGCTGGTTCCCGGACATCGACCTCGTCGAGCTGCGCGCCACGGCGCGGCTCGACGGCACCGTCACCGCCGATCGCCTGCGCTACAGCGCGCTCGCGGCCATCACCAGCATCAACGACGAGTTGGCCGGCTACAAGGCGGCGCAGCAAGCCCTCGGCCACGCCACGCTGAATGAAGTGCCAGGCACACGCATCGCCGATCACCCCATCCAGGTCGTGCGCTACCAGCGCGCCGTCTACAGCTACGTGCAGGCCGACCTGGTCGAGCGCTACCGCGACTTCGACACCACCGGCGCCGGCGACAAGGCCGCCGACAAGCTCGAAGCCCGCGCCAACGACCTGCGCCGCGACGTGCGCTGGGCGATCTCCGACCTGCTCGGCATCCGCCGCACCACCGTGGAGCTGATCTGATGCAGGCGCGTGCGATGCAAGGCGACACGCTCGACCTGCTGTGCTGGCGCACGCTCGCCCGCACCGACATCGTCGAAGCCACCCTCGCCCTGAACCCCGGCCTGGCCGACCACGGCCCGGTGCTGCCCACCGGCCTGCTGGTGGAACTGGCCCCACCCGCCACCACCCACACCCGCTCCACCGTGAGCCTCTGGGACTGACATGCAAGACTGGGTCAAGAAACTCTTTGCCGAGCCCTCGACGCTCGGCATCATCGTGTCGAGCGCCGTGGTCGGCGTGGTCGCCGGCGTTGCGCAGGGCGTGGTCGAGAAGCGCCACGGCGGCTGGGGCGGCTTCGCCCGCGCCGTGCTCACCGGCACCGCGGTCGCGGTCATCGTCGGCCTGGGCATCGAGGACTTCATCGCCTCCGAGACGGCGCGGCTGGCGATCGTCGGCGCCTGCGCCGTGATCAGCGAAGACATCTGGGCCGGCCTGAAGGCGATGGGCAGCGCGATGCRCCGCGACCCGCTGGGCTTCGTGGCGCGAGTGATCGACGCCGTGCGCGGCCGCGGCCAGGCAACGCGCAAGCCCGACCCTGCAGAGCCACCGGCGAACGACGATCGAGGGCGGCCGTGATGAAGATGCTGGTCGAGTTCGACTTCCAGAACGCCGCACGCGAGCTGCGCTGCGCCGTCGCTGCGGTCAAGGCGGTGTGCGAGGTCGAGGCGCCCGAAGGCGGCTTCGACGCCGAAGGCCGTCCGCGCATCCTCTTCGAGGGCCACAAGTTCAGCGCCGCCACCGGCGGCCGTTACGACCGCTCGCACCCCACGCTGAGCTACCCGACCTGGACCCGGGCGCACTACGCCCGCGGCCCCACCGCGGATGCCCGCAACGCCGGCGAGCACCAGCGCCTGCAGGCGGCCACCTTCCTCGACCGCCCGGCGGCCCTGGCGTCGGCCAGCTGGGGCAAGTTCCAGATCCTGGGCGCCAACTTCAAGGCCTGCGGTTTCGCGTCGCTGCAGGAATTCATCAACGCGATGTATGCCAGCGAAAGTACGCAGCTCGACGCCTTCATTCGATTCGTGAAGCACGAGCAGCTCGACGACGAAATGCGCGAGCTGCGCTGGGCCGACTTCGCGCGCCGCTACAACGGACCGCGCTACGCCGAGAACAACTACCACGGCAAGCTCGCGGCGGCCTACCGGAGGCATGCGTGAGCTGGGCCGCCATCGCCAGGCGCAGCTTGCCCGCGCTGCTCTGGGTTGCGCTCGCCATCGGCTGGACCGCGGCCACGTACCGCTTCGGCAGCCAGGCCGGCCGCGCCGGGGTGCAGGCCGCCTGGCAGGCCGAGCGCACCGACAACGCCCGCGCGGTCGCGAATGCGATCGAACGCCAGCTCGACGCCGAGCGCGCGCTGGGCGTCGAGCTCGGCAGCCGGGATCTTCAGCACCGAAAGGAACTCGCCGATGTGCAAAGGAAGCACGATGACTTTGTGGATGGCGTGCGCAGTGGCGCTATCCGGGTGTCAATCCCCGTCCGCACCCCCGCCTGCCGCCCCGCGGGCGATGCAGCTGCCGCCGCTGCCGGCCCACCTGCAGAAGCGCGAGCCGAACTTGAGCCAGCGGCTGCAGCAGCTCTTGCAGCCATCGCCCGCGACGGCGACAGCGCCATCGTCGACCTCAACGCCTGCATCGACCGCTACAACGACGTCCGCGCCGCCGCCCGCGCCCTGAGCGATGCGCAAACCCCATAGCCTGCGCGCGCACCTGACGGCCGCCTCGCCCGAGCTGCAGCGCGAGCCCGACAAGCTCGCCATCTACGTGCGCGAGGGCCGCCTGGTCGCGGCCGGCGCCGCGACACTCTCCTTCGAGTACCGCTACACGCTCACCGCCGTGCTGCTGGACTACGCGGGCCCCGCCGACGCGATCATGGTGCCGCTGCTGGCCTGGCTGCGCGACCATCAGATCGAGATCCTGGAGAACCCGACGCTGCGCGACAAGAGCGTGCGCTTCGAGGTGGAGTACCTCAACAAGGAAACCGTCGATATCCAGATCGAGATCGACCTGACCGAGGCCGTCGTCGTTGCGCCTGGCGTCGAGACATGACAGGCGGCGATCCACTGATCGCGCTGGAGGACTGGGTCGCGCCCTTGATCGCCCGGCTCGCGCCGGCCGAGCGCCGGGCGCTCGCCCGCAAGGTCGGACAGGACCTCCGACGCAGCCAGGCCGCGCGCATCGCCAGCCAGCGCAACCCGGACGGGAGCGCCTATGCGCCACGCAAGGCCGGCAAGGCGCGGCAGCTGCAGGGGCGCATTCGGCGCGGGATGTTCGCCAGGATGAGGACCGCGAAGCATCTGCGGCTGCAGACGGACGAGCAGGCGGCGAGCATTGGCTTTGTGGGTCGCACGGCGCGCATCGCGCGGGTGCACCAGGAAGGTCTGCGCGACGAGGTCGAGGCCGGGGGACCGACCTACGCGTATCCATTGCGAGCGCTGCTGGGCCTGGCCGATGTGGATCGGGAGCGGATCAAGTACCTGCTTCTGGAACACCTTATGGAAGATCGTTAGGCAGGTCCATCGCTTGGCGCCGAGCGAACTGATCGACCTTCAGCGATGCGACGATGCAGTCACTCGATGTGCATTGGCCTCATGCCGATCCAACTCTTTATCCGTGCTGCATCCCGGCTGCCAGTCCTCGGATTCCTAAGTTAACTTCCGCACCATAGAAGCACACCGCCCCGAGGCGACCACCTCCTTCCCGAAACATCGGTTAAATTGATCGGTCGTAGAAATTAGATACTGAGGCGGGGGTCCTTTCGAGTCAGTCGGATCCCTTCGCCCTGTATCGCGTGAGCCACCAATCTGACGAGGAGCTATGAAATACGTCCCAAGAGGAGATGTTAAAGAGCCTGAGACGCTATCGACCCCTGCTGTCCAGGATGCAATCTCCGAGTTGCAAGCCCATTTCAAACTGCCAAATGACCTGCGTCTTACCCGTAGGCCACCATTGCACTACGACCTGTGGTTCAACCGCCCAGTAGAGCAGCACCTGAGAACACTGTTTCACAACAAATGTGCCTACTGTGAGACCTCGATTCCAAGCGAGATTTCTGACATCGTGCAACACCATCGGCCGCTCATGAATGCCAGAGGCGGCCACGGCACACAAGGCATGCCCAGTGCGGATCACTACGCATGGTATGCCTATGAATGGCGCAATCTCCTGCCAGTGTGCTTACCGTGCTCTCGCTCAAAGAGCAACCACTTTCCCACGAGAAAGAAGCGCGTTACCCCGTTCACTCCTTGGCAAGATGCCAACAAGACGGAGGCCCCGTTTCTGCTTGATCCCTGCGAAGACCACGGATTTCGCCATCTGACCTTCCGCTCCAACGGATACTGCGATGGTCTCACACCGCAAGGC
>NZ_JBFUCI010000375.1:0-6380 GCF_056405335.1 Variovorax sp. P1_H12_2 | reverse complement strand
TCGTACCGCTTGCTGCGCGGCGCCGGGCCGCGCAAGCCGATCGGCGCGCGGGCCGGCCACGCCGCCATCGCGTGCTGGTCCTTCCTGATGGCCACCGCGCACGGCGCCGGGTTGATGCTGGTTCCGGCACTCCTGCCGCTGTGCCTGGCCGACGATCCGGCGCGCGAGATCACCGCGTCGGGCTCAATGGCGCTGGCACTGGCGGCAGTCGGCCTCCACACGGCTGCGATGCTGGCCACGACCGGCGTCATCGCCACCGGCGTGTGCCGCGGTGTCGCCATGCACCCTGGGCTGCTGAGCGGCATGGCGCTGCGCCGGGCCTGGACCGCAGCGCTGGCCGTCACCGGCGTGCTGTTGATGGCGCTGCGCTAGGTCCCGATGGAACCACTCCATCAGATGGCATGGTCGTCCCGCCTACCCCCCGCTGTTGACGTGAAGAATCAGCCCGTCCAAGGTATGGCCTCTTAGCAGCGGCATTGATGTGCCAACGCGTAGATTCGATTCAACCACTTCGACCCTGGAGGCCCGCTATGCAGTCAATCGAGCAACTACCCGTCATTGGCATGGACATCGCCAAGAACGTATTTCAAATTCACGTTGTGGATGCTGAGACGGGCGAGATACACAGGCGGCAGATCAAGCGGGCCAAGGTGGCCGAGTTCTTCGCCAATCGTCAACCCTCGCTGGTGGCGATGGAAGCTTGCGGAGGTGCGCACCACTGGGCTCGGGCTCTGCTTGTGATGGGGCACCAAGTCAAGCTGCTGCCCGCCAAGCATGTGCGAGCCTTTGTGCTGCGCGACAAGACRGACGCACTCGATGCACAAGCCATCTGGGTGGCTGCCCAGCAGCCGCACATCCGCGAGGTGCCCGTCAAGAGCGAGCAGCAGCAAGCTTGCCTCAGCCTGCACCGCATACGCGCTCAGTTGATGAAGATGCGGATCATGCAGACCAACGCTCTCCGAGGCTTGCTTTACGAATTCGGCATCGTGCTGCCAGAGGGCCATCAGAAGCTATTGCACTCCGTGCAAGCCGAGCTCGCCAACGCTCAGCAAAGGGACCGTGTGCCCGACGTGGTGGTAGTGAGCGTTCAGGAGCAACTCAAACGGATCGAGGCCTTGCAGGATGACATCGACCAGATCGACAAGCGGCTGGCCGCCATGGTCAAACAGAGCCGCCAGATGCTGGCCGTACAGGCGATTCCTGGCGTCGGTCCGTTGACGGCGACGGCATTGGTAGCCACCGCCACGGACTTCTCATCTTTCAAGTCGGGACGCGAATTCTCTGCGTGGCTCGGCTTGACGCCGCGCCAGGTTGGCACGGGCGGCAAGACGCAGCAACTGGGAATCTCCAAGCGGGGTGATACCTACTTGCGCAGCATGCTGATTAACGGAGCGAGAGCCGTAGTCAGCCGCAGTGCGCATAACAGTTGGCTCGAACGGCTGTTGCAGCGGCAGCATTTCAACGTGGTGGTTGTCGCGCTGGCCAACAAGATGGCACGCACAGTCTGGGCAGTCTTGGCCAAAGGCAAAGCCTTTGACCCGGTCAAGTGGAATTCGACCGCGGTTGCTGCGGCCTGAGATAAAGAGCCGAGTCTCGCCCCCTGATTGCGATGAAACCGATTTGAAGGAGAGCCTGCACGAAGCGATGTGATGGAGCACAGGGTCAAACCGGGGCGGGGGCATTCCAAACTGTCCCTTGGGCATCAAGCCCGGCCATCAGATAGGAACCTCGCCCGCGAACGCCATCAGGGCCAGCAGGAAAACCCTGCACAAACAGGCCGAATGTAAGGCTGCGAGCCCTTTGAACTTCACGCCGCCGAATCTTGCTTTCCTAGGGACGACCATGTAAGGGAAAGTACTCGAGCACCTCGTCAGCTGGACGGTGCACTGACGATCACCGACTTGAAGGCCTCGATGAAGTCGGCCACCTGCTTCGGTGAGCGTTCGCCCTGCGGCAGCAACGCCTGCACGCTGACGGGCACTTCGGGCAGCAGCGTGCGCACCTGCAGCGCGCTGCTCGTGGTGGCCGCGGCCGTGAACGAGTCGACGATCGCCGGCCCCAGGCCCTGCTCCGCGAACACCATCGCGATGTGGTGGGTCTGGGCCGTCAGGCCGCCCTTGGGCTCGGTGCCATGCCGCGCGCATTGCTCGGCCAGCATCGCCCCGATCGGATCGCGCTCGTCGATCCGGATGAATCCGCTGCGCAGCAGTTCGGCAAGCTCCACCGTGCTGCGCCGGTCGTTGCCGCGCGCGGGGCGCAACGACACGCACACGAGGCGCCCCGCCGCGATCGCCACCTGCTGAACGCCGGGGTGCTGGTTCAGGCCGTAGACGATGCCCACGTCGCCTTCTCGCAGCGCGATGGCCTGCGTGATCTCGTGCGAGTGCAGCATCCGGCTCGAGATCGCGAGGTCGGGATAGCGCTTGCGGAACAGCTTCAGGGCGTCCGGCAGCGCCCGCACCGCCAGGGAGGGCACGATCAGAAGCCGCAGTTCGTTGCGACCGCCCTGGCGCAGGCTGGTCGAGAGCCGCCGCACCGATTCGAGCCGGGAGACCAGCATCTGGACTTCCGGGTACAGCGCCTGGGCCTCGCTGGTGGGCACCAGCCTGTTGCGCTGGCGGGTGAACAGTGCGTAGCCCAGTTGCAGTTCGGCGTGCTGCAGCGTGAGGGTCACGGCGGGTTGCGTGACGTGGAGCAGCCGGGCCGCCCCGCTCGCCGTGCCGGTCAGCATGATCGCGTTGAAGACCTCGATATGTTTCAGTCGCACAGCCAACCTCCGGGGCATCGTCGTGGGCGACGCGCGTCATGACGCTGCGCCTCGCTGCCCATTGTCTCACCGCAGCACGCGAGGGTATTAGCCAGCTTAATGGTTCCTGGCAAACTTCCAATGCGACAAGCAGCACCGGGCGGCACAGAATTCGGGCATGAACTCGACCACGCCTCGATCACTGCTTGTCATCGGGCCGCCCGGGCACCTCGGGGCGGCCGACATCGCGGCGAAGCTCGAGGCCCTCTGTGCAGGCCAGGCGCCCCGGAGGTACCGGGTCCTGCGCGACCGCGAATCGGCGTTCGACGACGCCACGGCGGCGAACGACGCCGACGTGGGGCGAGGCATGACGCTCCTCGATTCGATCTGGCGGACCGCGGACGCCGGGCTGGCCGGCGCTTTGCTGCCGAGCTTCGCGTCGCACCGGTTCGCGTCCGAGCTGGCCCCCGTCTCGCCGGTGCCGATCGCGAGCATCATGGCCGCCCTGGTCGAGCACGTGACGGTCGTCTTCCCCGAGGTTCGCCGGATCGGCGTGCTGGCCTCTGCGCCGGTCAAGGCGCTCGGACTGTTCGAGCGTGCGTTCGAGGACCGCGGCATCGAGTGGATCTACCCGCGTGCCCGGGCGCTCGACGATCTGAGCGTGCTGATCGAGGAACTCGGCGTCGCGTCCTCGTCGAGCTATTCCGTCTCCGCCAGCGATCGCCGCAGGGCCGAACGCGCGCATGACGACGTCGTCGCCCAGGGCGCGGAGCTGATCCTGGTCGGAAGCACGGTCCTGTGCGCTGTGCTGCAGGAACTGACGCTGCGTGCGCTGGCCGCAGGGCTGCCCCTGGTCGATTCCAACCAGGTCTACGCGGCGTTCGCCGCCTCGCAGGTCTTCGCTCCGGTGCCCCGGCCGTTCAAGGTCGGTGTCGTCGGGGGGGTCGGGCCGGCGGCGACCGTGAGCTTTCTCGACCAGCTGGTGCGAGCCACGCCCGCTGTGCGCGACCAGGACCATCTCAAGGTGGTCGTCGAGCAGAACCCGCAGATTCCCGATCGGACCGCCTACCTGGTCGGCRATGGTGCGGACCCGACG
The DNA here is from genome assembly GCF_056405335.1 of Variovorax sp. P1_H12_2. NCBI lineage: Bacteria > Pseudomonadati > Pseudomonadota > Betaproteobacteria > Burkholderiales > Comamonadaceae > Variovorax > Variovorax sp. P1_H12_2. Next base: position 2,538 of record NZ_JBFUCI010000375.1, on the reverse strand, counting down.
CTCGCGCTGTACGCCACCTGCAGGAAGCTCCAGGACGCCGACGCCGACATCATCGCGATCCCCTGCAACACGGCCCACGCCTTCGTGAACCACATCCAGCCGATGCTGCAGATTCCGATCATTCACATGCTGCGCGAGACGGTCGATTTCATCGCGAAGGCCTACGGGGACGCGCGTCGCATCGGGCTGCTGGCGACCACCGGCACGATCGCGGCCCGCGTCTACCACGAAGAGATCGAGCGCGCGATGCGACAGGCCTTGACGCCGGACGCCGCCACCCAGGACGAGATCATGGATGCCATCTACGGGCCCCGAGGCGTGAAGTCCGGGTTCCGCGATCCGCAAGGGCGGGCCCGCGTGGAAGCCGCGATACGGGCGCTGGCCGGGCGGGGCGCCGAAGTGATCATCCTCGGCTGCACGGAGCTGCCCTTGCTGATTGAACAGGATCTCGGCTACCAGGTCGATGGCAGGACCGTCCCGATCATCGATCCGGCGCAGGTGCTGGCCCAGCGCTGCATCGCGTACAGCCGCGCTGCGAGAGGGTTGCCGTTGAGCGTGATGAGCCCGGCTTGCTGCAGCAGCAGCAAGGCGCGGTGAAGGAAGAAACGAAGACGCGAATCGAAATCCGGGATTCGTCTCGCCGGCTTCGTGTCAAGATGGCGAGCCATGCGCCGCCTGCGTTTCATCACCAACCGCCATCGCTCGCCCTCGACCAACCGGACCCTGGGACTGYTGCTCGCCTTCAATGCGGGCGCCGTCAACGCGGGCGGTTTCCTGGTGCTTCACATGTACACCTCGCACATGACCGGCTTCGCCTCCCAGCTGGCGGATGGCCTGGTGCTGGGCAATGCGAAGCTCCTGCTCAACGCGCTGGGCGCCGTGCTGGCGTTCCTGAGCGGCGCGGCGGTCTGCGCCATGATGGTGAACTGGGGGCGCCAGCACCATCTCCGTGCCGTCTATGCGCTGCCCCTGCTGCTCGAGGCCGCGCTGATGCTTCCCTTCGGCCTGATGGGTGCGATCACGCTCACCTGGAACACGCCCTTTGCGGTGCCGCTCACCGTGCTGCTGCTGTCGTTCATCATGGGCTTGCAGAACGCGGTGGCGTCCAAGACCTCCGGGGGCAGCATTCGCACCACGCACATGACCGGCAACATCACCGACCTGGGCATGGAGCTGGGCAAGTTCTTCTACTGGAACCGGGCCGGCAGCGCCGCCCCGGCCCGCGTGCACCACAACTCCCATCGCATTCGCATGGCCAGCGGGCTGGTGGGCATGTTCGTGCTGGGCGGAATCGCCGGGGCGCTGGGCTTCAAGTATGTCGGCTTCATCTGCACGCTGCCGCTCGCGGCGCTGCTGCTGGCGCTGTCGTTGCCGCCGCTTGCCCGGGATTTTCCCCGGTCCCGCCATCTGCGCCGGCTTGCGAGCTTCGTCGGCTGGCGCCCCAGCCCGTCGCGCCCGTCCGGCGGCGACTGACCCCGGCGTCCTCGAGCAGGGCGCAGCGCCCGTCCCCAAGGCCCATCAGGCCGTGTCCCCAGCCAAGCGGACAGCCGTCCACTGGGCCGCCAATTCGTCCGATGAATCCACGGGTGCGCAGTCTCCTTCTGAATGTTTGGGCGAAACGTCCGAAGTTGGTCGTCAAGGATGCACCAAATCAGGAGGTCTGATCCTTAATTCCAGAGCTGTCTCGGCCGTGCCGTTTTGACGAATCGTGGGGCGGCCTATTGAGGAGGGGTGGGCGATAGCCAACCGGGGCGTCTTCCGGAACTTCCCTGACGGAAGGCCAGGACGATGAGCCAAGGACAAGAAGCGGGGGGGAGGAATTCAATGTCGGAAAAGTCGAGACTCGTGCCATTGCGCCGCCCTTTGTTGGGGTTTTCTGTAGTCGGTGCGTGCGTGTGGGCGGTGGTCACGTGCGTATCGGGGGACAGTGACTCAGGCAGCGGGGCCGCCGCAGCGCAAGCGGACGCTGCGATCGTGAACGCCGAGGCCTGCACGATGGATTCGCTGTGCATGGCTGACCGGGACGTTTTCATCGCCGTGAGCATCTGTCGCCAACACATAGAGCAACTTTCCGATCACTCCGTCAAGTGGACCGACGGAATGCTGCACGGCAAGTTCAGCAGGTCTCGATGGCGCAATCCGGCGCACGACGCCTTCACGTTCACATTCGTGCAAGACGAAGCAGAGCCGAAAGTCGGCCTGGGTGCGTTCGCGCCGTTGATCTACGAGTGTGATGTAGATCTCGATCTCAAGGACGTTCTGGATGTACGGGTGAGGGAAGGGCGGTTGCCGGTCCAGCTGAGCATCAACCTCAGGGTTGTCCGATACCTGCCGTTGCGACGCGAAGCTCCGAGCACGACAACGGCCTGACTCGCCGCGCGCTCGCACGCAGCCGGTCCCGAAGCGGGCAGAGCTCCATGGCGTCGGCCAAGGTAGCGTGGAAGTCTTGAACGTTCAAGCTCAGGAGCTCATGAATGCACTCGGCTTGTGCCGCACTGAAGCGCGTTGGCGTCAATGACCTCAGGAGCTGCGCCACGC
>NZ_JBFUCI010000374.1:0-6385 GCF_056405335.1 Variovorax sp. P1_H12_2 | reverse complement strand
GTTCAGCAGCAGCCCGGCGGCGACGAACAGCAGCAGCGAATGGGCGTCAGGCACGGAAGAAGCCCCGGATGGCGCCGATGGCGCGGTCGATGCCGGCCGCGTCGACATCGAGATGGGTGGCGAAGCGCAGCCGGTACAGGCCGGTGGCGAGCACACCCTGCGCCTTCAGGTGCGCCAGCAATTCGCCGGAGCGCGATCGCGCCGCGCCCGCCAGGTCGACGAACAGCAGGTTGGTCTGCGGCGCCTCGACCTGGAGCTCGGGGAGGCCTGCGAGGCCGTCCGCCAGCCGGCGCGCCAGCGCATGGTCGTCGGCCAGGCGGTCGACGTGATGGTCGAGCGCGTAGGACGCGGCCGCGGCCAGCAGGCCGGCCTGGCGCATGCCGCCGCCGGCCATCTTGCGGATGCGGTGGGCGCGCGCGATGAACTCGCGCGAGCCGCACAGCGCCGAACCCACGGGCGCGCCGAGACCCTTGCTGAAGCAGACCGAGACGCTGTCGAAGCACCCCGCGATGCGGCGCGCTTCGGCGCGGACGTCGGTGCCGAGCGCCGCCGCCTGGGCGGTCGCGGCGTTGAAGAGCCGGGCACCATCGAGGTGGCGCGCCAGGCCCCTGCGCTGCGCGAGCTGCGTAGCCTGCTCCACATAACCGAAGGGCAGCAGCTTGCCGCCCAGCGTGTTCTCGAGCGCCAGCAGCCGGGTGCGCGCGAAATGCGCGTCGTCGGGCTTGATGGCGGCCTCGATCGCGTCGAGCGCCAGCGTGCCGTCGGGCTGGTGGTCGAGCGGCTGCGGCTGCACGCTGCCGAACACCGCCGCGCCGCCGCCTTCCCAGCGGTAGCAGTGCGCCTGCTGGCCGACGATGTACTCGTCGCCGCGCTGGCAATGCGAAAGGATCGCGCAGAGGTTGCTCTGCGTGCCGGTGGGCACGAACAGCGCCGCCTCGAAACCCAGCAGCTCGGCGATCTGCCGCTGCAGCGCGTTGACGCTCGGGTCGTCGGCGAACACATCGTCGCCGAGCGGCGCCGCCAGCATGGCCGCGCGCATGGCTTCGGTCGGCTGGGTGACGGTGTCGCTGCGCAAGTCGACCATGGACGGTGAAGACAGACTGCTCATCGTGTTCACTCCAGGAAGTTGCGGAGCATCGCGTGGCCGTGCTCCGTCAGGATCGATTCGGGATGGAATTGCACGCCCTCGATGCGCACATCGTGCGCAAAGCCGGTGTGCCGCACGCCCATGATCTCGCCGTCGTCGGTCCAGGCGGTGAGCGCCAGCGCCTGCGGACAGGATTCGCGCTCGATCGCCAGCGAGTGATAGCGGTTGACGCTGAACTTCTCGGGCAGGCCGGCGAAGACGCCCTCGCGCGTGGTCGTGATCTCGCTGGTCTTGCCGTGCATCAGCTGCTGGGCGCGGATGATCCTGCCGCCGAAGGCGGCGCCGATCGCCTGGTGCCCGAGGCAGACGCCGAGGATCGGCAGCCGGCCGGCAAAGGCCTGGATCGCCGCCACGGAGACGCCGGCTTCGGCCGGCGAGCACGGGCCCGGCGAGATCACCAGCCGGCCGATGCCGCTGCCGATGCGCTCCTGCAGGCCCTCGAGCGTGATCTCGTCGTTGCGATGCACCTCGACCTCGGCGCCGAGCTCGCCGAAATACTGCACCAGGTTGTAGGTGAAGCTGTCGTAGTTGTCGATCATCAGGAGCTTCATGGCTTGACTCCGATCCGGTGCACGCCCTTGACCACGGGGAACACGTTGAAGTTGATCAGCAAACCCAGGCGCAACCCCGAGAGACGCACGGCGGCCTGGGCCTGCACGCGGTGCAGGTCGGTCAGCGCGTCGACCGCCTTCACCTCGACCACCACCGACTGCTCGACCACGAAGGCGGCGCGGCAGACCTCGCCGAGCGCGCGGCCCTTGTAGCTGGCCGAGACCGGCACGTCGCGCACGAAGCCGATCTCGCGCTCGGCCAGTTCGATCGCCAGCGCGGCCGCGTAGACCTCTTCGGGCAGGCCGGTGCCGAGCACGCGCTGCACCTCGACCGCGGCGCCGATGATCTCGTGCGAGAAGTCGTTGTTCTGGTTGTCTTCGTTCATCACTCGAGCCCCTCCTCGACCAGTTCGGCCGCGCGCAGCAGCGCACGCGCCTTGGCCTCGGTCTCTTTCCATTCCAGTTCCGGCACCGAATCGGCGACCACGCCGGCCGCGGCCTGCACGTGCAGCATCTGGTCCTTCACGATGCCGGTGCGGATCGCGATCGCGACGTCCATGTCGCCGGCGTAGCTGATGTAGCCGCAGGCGCCGCCGTAGAGCCCGCGCTTGGTCGGCTCGAGCTGGTCGATCAGCTCCATCGCATGCACCTTGGGTGCGCCCGTGAGCGTGCCGGCCGGGAAGGTGGCGCGCAGCACGTCGATCGCGGTCATGCCGTCCTTCAGCGTGCCCTCGACGTTGCTCACGATGTGCATCACGTGGCTGTAGCGCTCGACCGCGAAGGCCTCCGTCACCTTCACCGTGCCGGTCTTGGCGATGCGCCCGATGTCGTTGCGCGCCAGGTCGATCAGCATCACGTGCTCGGCGCGTTCCTTGGGGTCGTTGATGAGCTCGACCTCGGCCGCGCGGTCGAGTTCGGGCGAGGCGCCGCGCGGCCGGGTGCCGGCCAGCGGGCGGATGGTGATCTTCTGCTCGCCYTCGCCGGTGTGTTCCTGCCGCACCAGGATCTCGGGCGAGGCGCCGACCACGTGGAAATCGCCCAGGTGGTAGTAGTACATGTAGGGCGAGGGATTGAGCGAACGCAGCGCCCGGTAGAGCGACAGCGGCGACTCGGTGTAGCGCTTGCTGATGCGCTGGCCGACCTGCACCTGCATGAAGTCGCCGGCCGCGATCAGTTCCTTGGCCCGCTCGACCGCGGCCAGGTAGTCGGCCTTGGCGAAACTGCGCTGCGCCGGGTGCGCCTGACTCGGCAACACCCGCGGCGCGCTGACCGAGTACTTGAGCTGGTCGCGCAGTTCGCGCAGGCGCCGCTTGGCGTTGGCATAGGCCTCGGGCTGGCCCGGGTCGGCATAGACGATCAGGTAGAGCTTGCCCGAGAGGTTGTCGATCACCGCCAGTTCCTCGCACTGGAGCAGCAGGATGTCGGGGCAGCCCAGGGTGTCGGGCGGGCAGCTTTTCTCGAGCTTCTTCTCGATGTGGCGCACCGYGTCGTAGCCGAAGTAGCCGGCCAGGCCGCCGCAGAAGCGCGGCAGGCCCGGCCGCAGGGCGACCTTGAAGCGCTGTTGGTAAGCCGCCACGAAATCGAGCGGATTGCCCTGGGCTTTTTCCACGACTTTGCCATCCGTGACGACCTCGGTCAGCGCGTCGGCACCGAAGCCGCTGGCCCGCAGCAGGGTGCGCGCGGGCAGGCCGATGAAGCTGTAGCGGCCGAAACGCTCGCCGCCGACCACCGATTCAAGCAGGAAGCTGTGCTTGCCGCTGTCCTTGGTGTAGGCCAGCTTGAGATAGAGGGACAGGGGCGTTTCGAGGTCGGCAAAGGCCTCGACCATCAGCGGAATGCGGTTGTAGCCCTGCGCGCTGAGGCTTTTGAATTCGAGTTCAGTGATCACGGGTGGGGTCTCCGTCGGCCAGCGGACGCTTCAGGGTCGCTGGCGGGGTCATTCAGGGTTGGCCGGTTCAGGTCGACTGAAGGCCGCGGGCGCACGGCGTGCGCCGTGCAATCAAACAGGCAACGACGATGGCGTGCGCCAAGGCCAGGCTCCCCGGCTGCCTTGACCTGTCTGAGTGACGTGATGAATGAACATGGAATCGGGAGTTTAGCCCAGCGACAAGAGGCATTCAAAAAGATACATTCGGGCACTTTAAAAATTCTTGGCCGCCACGGAGACCCCGATGCCTTCCTTCGCCTTGCGGCGCGTTGTCGCGCTGTCCATCCTTGCCTTCGCTGCTGCCGCGGCGTCGGCCGCCCAGGTCGACGTCGCGGGCGTGAAGCTCGACGACACGATCGACCTGCGCGGCAGCAAGCTGCTGCTCAACGGCGCCGGCGTGCGCTACAAGGCGGTCTTCAAGGTCTACACCGCCGGGCTCTATCTCGGCAAGAAGGCCGACACGGTCGAGGAAGTGCTGGCGGCGCCGGGCCCCAAGCGCGTGACGATCACGATGCTGCGCGACATCGATGCCAACGAACTCGGCAAGCTGTTCACGCGCGGGGTCGAGGACAACTCGCCCAAGAGCGAGATGTCGCAGCTGATCCCCGGCCTGCTGCGCATGGGCCAGATGTTCGCCGACCAGAAGCAGCTCAAGGCCGGCGACAGTTTCACGGTCGACTGGATTCCGGGCAGCGGCAGCCTGATCACGGTCAGGGGCGTGCCGCAGGGCGATCYGATCAAGGAGCAGGCGTTCTTCAACGCGCTGCTGCGCATCTGGATCGGCCCATCGCCGGCCGACTACAAGCTCAAGGACGCATTGCTCGGGAAGGGCTGAAAGGCAAGCGCCCCCACGCTCGTCACTCCGTGTACTCGCTGCCCCCCGAGGGGGCCCAGGCCGCCTTGGGGCGGCCCGGCGCCGGCCTGAATCCCAGTTCGAGCAGTGAGTCGACGAAGCCGTCGGCGTCGACGCCGCGCACCGGCTGGCCGTGGTTGTAGCCGTAGCTGACCAGCACCACCGGGCAGCCGGCGGCGCGCGCGGCCTGGGCGTCGTTGCTGGAGTCGCCGACCATCAGGGTGCGCGCGGGCAGCGTGCCCAGCGCCTCGCAGGTCTTGCGCAGGGGCAGCGGGTCGGGCTTCTTGCGTTCGAAGGCATCGCCGCCGAACACCTGCTCGAAGTAGCGATCGAGACCCTTGGCGGCCAGCAGCGGCCGCGCGAAGGCGGTGGGCTTGTTGGTCAGGCAGGCCAGGCGCAGGCCCCGGGCCCGCAGCGCCGACAGCCCTTCGGCGACACCGGCGTAGACGCTGGCGTGCCGGCCGTTGATCGCGAGGTAGTGATGCTGATAGCGCAGCCAGGCGCGGTCGTACAGCGAGGCGCCGGCCCCGACATGGCGCAGCACCGACTGGATCAGGTGCTCCGAGCCCTTGCCCACCATGGCCTCGACGGCCGGTGCGTCCACCTGTGGCAATGCCAGGTCGTCCAGCATGAGGTTCAGGGCGACGACGAAATCGCCGAGCGTGTCGACCATCGTGCCGTCGAGGTCGACGATCGCGGCGTCGAAGTTGGAAAGGTCGATGCGTTGGGAATTCACGCGCCGGATCATAGATCGAGCGACTCGCACGGCGCGGTCGAGCGTGGAACCTAGAGCAGCTCGATCCCCGGCAGGCTCTTGAAGCAGGTCTCGCGCGTGATCTGCACGAAATCGCCCAGCCAGGCCTGCTTCGAGGTGGCGGCGCTGCAGGCCATGTGCAGTTCGCCGGTCAGACCCTTCCGGCCCACGGGCCGGGCCGTGACATAGCCGCGGTCGAGATAGCCCTGCACGGCCCAGAGCGGCAGCGTCGCGATGCCGCGCCCGCTCGCCACCAGTTGCAGCATCGCCACCGTGAGCTCGGTGGTGCGCCGATGGGCCGGCTCGATGCCGGCCGGCTGCAGCACCTGCCGCACGAGGTCCAGCATGTCGTCGGGCACCGGGTAGGTGATCAGCGTCTGGTCGGCGAAGTGCCGCGCGGTGAGGTGCGTCTTGCCGGCGAGCGGATGGTCGTTGGCCAGCAGCGCCATGATCTCGAAGCGAAACAGCGGGTGGTAGTCGACGCTCTCGGCCGGGTCCTGCTCGGAGACGATCGCGACTTCGGCGCGGTCCTGCAGCACCAGCGCGATCGGATCGGGATGGAAGCCCGACACGATGTCGAGCTCGATCTCGGGCCAGCGCTGGCGGAAGGCGTCCATCGCGGGCATCAGCCAGTCGAAGCAGGTGTGGCACTCGACCACGATGCGCAGCTGGCCGGCACGCCCGAGCGACAGCCGCGCCAGATCGCGCTCGGCCTCGCCGATCAGCGGCAGCGCCTTGTCGGCCAGCTCGAGCAGGCGCATGCCCGCGACGCTGAACTGCGGCGGGACCGACTTGCGCTCGAACAGCGCCAGGCCGAAATGCTCTTCCAGCAACCTGACCTGGTGCGACAGCGCCGACTGCGTGAGGTTCAGCAGCTGTGCCGCCCGCACCAGGCTCCCGGTGTCGCGCAGCGCCACCAGCGTGCGGAAGTGGCGGATTTCGAGGATGGACGAGATCATGAATTTCGTTCAAGTTGAAGAGCAAAAGGTTTCGTTTGAATCATATCGACATCCTTGGGAACATCGCCGCATGACACGTACTCACATCCTCGGCTTCCCGCGCATGGGCGCCCACCGCGAGCTCAAGTTCGCCCTCGAGCAGCACTGGCGCGGCGAGATCGACGCCGCCGCCCTCGAAGCCCTCGGCGCCGAAC
>NZ_JBFUCI010000373.1:0-6425 GCF_056405335.1 Variovorax sp. P1_H12_2 | reverse complement strand
CTCACGCGAGGCGCCTTCGCTCCAAGCCTCGGTGTCAAGATCAAAGCCCTGAACTTCATAGGGGCCGTTTCGTGCGATACGAATGCTCGGGGCATTCACGTCATTGGGTCCGGGTTGGCCATCGCGTGTGTATCGAAGCGCGCCCGATGGGCAGCGTCGAACGACCTCGATGAGGGTCTCCGCGTCTGCCTGATCCGGCTGGATCCAGGGCGTTCGGCCTTCGCGGAAGACCAGCGGCAGGGCTTTCGCACACCGCTCCGACGCCGAGCACTGGAGACGGTTGAAACTCACGACGATGGCGGCGCCTGGGTAGTCCATGACGCCATCCGGCGTGTGGTCCGGGCGCCGCTCGTCCGAAAACCCGATGCGGATATGAGAGCTGTCACAAAACGGCTTCCGCTTCGACGCGCCGCAACGACACAACGCGATGCCGTGCGACCCATCGAGCCGCTCCCCCTTCGAGTTTGTCAGGTCGTCGACGGTGACCAGACAGGGCCCATTGCGCGACAGCTTGATGCAGGGTCTTGTCTTCGCCGGAGAGGGATGGCTCCCCGCTCCATCCGCGACGACCGCGACCGGGTGCTGCTTCATCTTGCAAGTCCTCCAGGCCTTAAGGTCTGCCGCAAGTGTGCGCGGACGCCAGCCCGCGTACAAGGCCCCGAGAGGACGACGTGGTCTATCACCTCATCGCGAGTCGAATCGGTCCGGGCGCCACAGTGCCTGTTTTTGAGGCATCGCGTTGGAAGCCCCATCTGGAGTCGATTCCCGACGTTTCGCATGCAGTTTTCCACAGGGCTGTCCACGGGGCTGGTGGAGAACCCCAATCAACCGCCGCGTTGGTTGTCCCTGCGCGGCTGCATAGCCTACGTGGCGGAGTCTTCCTCCAGCCGGGAACGGATGGCAGCCTCAAGCGTTGCGCGCACGACCGCTTCGACGGCCTGCCAGTACTTCAGGTAGGCCTCGTCGTCGGCCGCGTGCTTGGGCACCAGGCCCTGCTTGACCGCTTCCTTCATCGCGGCCACGAGCATTTCGTCAGTCATATTCATCGGTCAATCCAAATCCCTGATCGCCACGCCCTGCCGAAGTAGCCCAGGGGCTGGACGGCCTTCTTCGCGGAGGCTCATCACACTGGATGTTTGGCGATTGCCAAATAAGGTGCCACAAATGAAAATGCCCCGCTACCTTTTGAGTAGCGGGGCATCCAGTGGCCTTGCGGCGTGTAGTGGCTCCTCGACCTGGGCTCGAACCAGGGACCTACGGATTAACAGTCCGGCGCTCTACCAACTGAGCTATCGAGGAACAAGCCTCAGATTATAGCGTCCTTTTTTGGGCTCTTTGGCCGACGCCGATCGAATCGACATTTTTCTCCAACTTTTTTTGAAGGTCGTGACGCGCGGGGGCTCAAGCGCCGTTGCAGAGCGCCATCAAACGGGCCGCCGCCGCTTCGGGTTCCGGGTCGGCCACCAGGGCACGCACCACGGCTACCGAGCCGACGCCGGTCGCCAGCACCTCGGGCATGCGCTGCTCGTCGACGCCGCCGATGCCGACCTGCGGATAGCCGTGCATGAGGCGCGCGTAAGCGGCAAGTCGCGCGATGCCTTGTGGCGCGGTGGCCATCCGCTTGAGCGTGGTCGGGTACACCGCGCCCATCGCGATGTAGCTCGGGCTGGCACCATCGGCGCGCACCATCTCGGCGTAGCCGTGGGTACTGACGCCCAGGCGAAGGCCGGAGGCCCGAATCGTCTTCAGTTCCTCGGGCGTCAGCGCATCGAGGTCTTCCTGTCCGAGATGCAGGCCGTAGGCGCGCGCCGCGATCGCGCTGCGCCAATGGTCGTTGATGAAGAGCAGGGCGCCGGTGCCGCGCACCGCCTCGACCGCCGCGACCACCTCGCGCTCGATGGCTGCTGCATCGTCGGACTTGAAGCGCAACTGCACCGTCGGCACGCCGGCGCGCGCCATGCGTGCGACCCAGTGCGCATCGGGCAGCACCGCATAGAGGCCGAGCTTCGTCGGGCAGGGCGGAAACGCATCGTCGCGCGTCGTCGGCGGAAAGGGGCGCATCCCGAAATCGGCTGGCGATTCGGGCCAGGCTTCGGGATCGAAGTTGCCGCTGCGATCGGTCTGCGCTCGCCACGCGCGTGCCAGGCACTCGGCGTCGATGTCGATGAAACCCAGCGTTGCGCAGGCTTGCTTCACGCCCTGGTAGAGCACGTCGTCCGAGGAGAACGATGCGGTTGCATTCGGCGCTTCGCCGAAGCGCGACCCATGCGCCGCAACGATGGCGCGCGCGATGGAAGGGGAGTCGGTCATGGGGGTCATTGGGAAGACGCGTGATGCCAGAACGGCGTGCCCAGCACCGGCGTGCTCGGCTGGGCCGAATCCTGCGCCGCCATCGCGCCGGCGTGATGGGCGCAGCGACCGGCTTGCACGGCATCGGCAAACGCGCCGGCCATTGCGACCGGGTCCTGCGCCAGCGCCACCGCGGTGTTGAGCAACACGCCGTCGTAGCCCCACTCCATCACCTGGCAGGCATGCGAGGGCAGGCCGAGGCCGGCATCGACCAGCAGCGGCACCGCGAGCCGCTCGCGCAGCACCTGCAACGCATACGGATTGACCGGCCCGCGGCCGGTTCCGATCGGGGCGGCCCAGGGCATCACGGCCTGGCAGCCGACATCGACCAGGCGCTGGCACAGCACCAGATCCTCGGTGCAGTAGGGCAGCACCTGGAAGCCATCGCGGATCAGTTGCGATGCGGCGTCGACCAGGTTCAGCGTGTCGGGCTGCAGCGTGTAGTCGTCGCCGATCAGTTCGAGCTTGATCCAGGGCGTGTCGAACAACTCGCGCGCCATCTGGGCCGTGGCAATGGCTTCCTGCACGCTGTGACAGCCGGCCGTGTTGGGCAGCACCGGAACGCCCAGCCGGCGCAGCAGGTCCCAGAAGCCGTTGTCGCTGCCGCTGCCGTTCGGGGTCGCGGTCTGGCGGCGCAGCGACGCCGTGAGCATCGCGGGCTGCGCGCGCCGGACGGCTGCCTCGAGCACGTCGGGGGATGGATAGCGCGCGGTGCCCAGCAGCAGTCGGCTCTGGAAGCTCTGGCCGTAGAGGACGAGCGGGTCGTTGGCGGAGGCAAGGGTCATGGTCTTCTCTTTCAKCCGCCCGTCACGGGGCGGATCACTTCGATGCGGTCGTCGGCCTGCAGGGCATGCGAGGCGTAGTTCGAACGCGGCACGAACTGGCGGTTGACGGCCACCGCGAACGGCGGCTTGGCGTCGATGAGCGCGAGGGCGTCCGCCACCTTCGCGTCGGCAGGCAGCGTGCAGGGCGTGTCGTTGATCCGGAGGTTCATGGATGTCATTCGAGGCGGGTCGCGAGGCCGAAGCGGCCGGCGAGCGCGGAGCAATCTGTCGCGAGCAGTTCCATTGCGACGTCGAGGATCGCCGGCGCGATCATGAAGCCGTGGCGGTAGAGGCCGTTGATCTGCATCACCTTCGGGCGCAGCTGGCGCACGGCCGGCAGGTTGTCGGGCAGGGTCGGCCGGCATTGGGTCGCGATCTCGACGATGCGCGCTTCGGCGAAGCCGCTGTGCACCGCGTAGGCGGCGCTCAGCAGCTCGAGCGTGGAGCGCACGCTGGCCGGCGACATGTCGTCCGATTCGATCTCGGTCGCGCCGATCACGAACAGGTGGTCGGGCTTGGGCGCGATGTAGAGCGGATAGCGCGGATGCACCAGGCGCGTCGGCCGCCTCAGCGTCACTTCGGGTGCGTGCACGCGGATGACTTCGCCGCGCACGCCGCGCAGGGCATTCCACTGCGGCTTGGCGCCGAGGCCGCGGCAGTCGATCACGCGATCGGGCTGGCCCGGCCCGCCGGGCGCGAAGTCGTCGACGGTGCGCGGCGAATGCCAGTGCAGGCGCACCTTCGGCAGTGCCTGCAAGGTGGCGAGCAACGAGGCGAGCAGCGCGCGGTTGTCGAGCTGGCCTTCATCGGGCAGCAGCAGGCCCTGCGCGAAGCGCCGGCCCAGCGAAGGCTCGGCGGCCTCGATGCCGGCAGCGTCGAGCACCTGCATGGCGGGCAGCTCGGGCACCAGCTCGCCGGTGTGCGAGAGCACGCGCTTGAGCCGGGCGGCCTCGGCGGCATCCTGGCGGTGCCACAGCACCAGAGTGCCCTCGCGCTGGAAGAACACGGGCGCGGCCAGCGGCGCGATCAACGCCGGCCAGCGGTCGAGTGCGTAGTGCCCCATTCGGACCACGGCGGGCGGCGCCACGGCCGATTCGGCGAGCGGCGCGAGCATGGCGGCGGCGACCCGCGCGGCCGCGCCTTCGGCCTCCGGTCCGCCGGCCTCGAACAGGTCGACCTCGCAGCCCGCCTGCGCCAGCGTCAGCGCGAGCAGGCGCCCCATGAGCCCGGCGCCGAGCACGGCGGCTGAGCGGAAGGGCAGTGCTTCACGCATCGCCATCTCGCTGCCCGTTCCAGGAACACCGCGGAACCCGCTTTGCCGGGCCGCCGGGGCTGCCCCGGGTAGGGGGTGGGCGCCCGACACGACGTGCGGGCAACCTGGGGAGGAGCCTTCCTGCTCGATAATTTTCAACATGACCATTGCATTCTCTCGCTACGCACGCGTACTCTCGATCGCCGGTTCCGACAGCGGCGGCGGCGCCGGCATCCAGGCCGACCTGAAGACCTTCTCGGCGCTGGGTTGCTACGGGATGACCGCCATCACCGCGCTGACCGCCCAGAACACGCTGGGCGTGTCGGGCATTCACGGCGTGCCGCCGGAGTTCCTCAAGGCGCAGATCCAGGCGGTGGTCGAGGACATCGGCGTCGACGCGGTCAAGCTCGGAATGCTGCATGCGCCCGAGATCGTCGAAGTGGTGGCCTGGGCCATCGACCACTACAAACTGCCGAACGTGGTGCTCGACCCGGTGATGATCGCCACCAGCGGCGACCGCCTGATCGCCGCCGAAACGGTGGCGGTGCTGGTGCGCGAATTGTTCCCGCGTGCCGTGGTGGTCACGCCGAACCTGGACGAGGCGGCCTTGCTGATCGGCCATGCGATCGACGGTGTGGATGCGTTCGACGATGCCGCCAGCGAACTGCTCGCGCTCGGGGCCCGCGCGGTGCTGCTCAAGGGCGGCCACCTGCCGGGCGACGACGTGGTCGACCTGCTGGCCGAGGCCGACGGCGAGCGGCTGCAGCTGGCCTCGACCCGCATCCGGAGCCGCAACCTGCACGGCACCGGCTGCACCTTGTCGTCGGCCATCGCCGCCCACCTGGCGCTCGGATTCGCGCTGCCGCAGGCGGTGGAGCGCGCGCGCGGCTACGTGGTCGCCGCCATGGCGGCGGGGGCGGATGTGAAAGTCGGCGCGGGGCACGGTCCCCTCAACCACGGCTTTGCGCCAGTGCCGAGCGTCCGCCTGCCGTCGACTGGCGCGTGATCCAGCCCAGCGCGAAGGTGATCGCAAGGGTCGGCAGCGCCGAGCCCCACTGAGGGGCCCAGGCCGCGCAGGCGTGGTAGATCGCGATGCCGGAAATCCAGATCGCGGCCGCCGGCAGGTCCACGCGGCGCGTGCCGACCGGCACCGGTGCGTTGCCGGTGCCGAGCCGTCCGAGGATCACGCCGTAAAGCGGCACGAAGACCGAGCTCAGCAGCAGCAGGAAGGGTTCGAGCGTGTGCATCGGCAGCACCAGTGCGAAGGCGATGCAGATCGAGGCCAGCAGCAGGCCCCAGCGGCGCACGCTCCAGCGCGGCTGCAGGCTGTGGGCCGAAACCGAGCCTGAGTACACGTCGCCGTAGGCGTTGTCGAGCTCGTCGATCAGGATCAGCCCCAGCGCCACCAGGCCACCCTGCGCCAGCAGCAGGGCCGCGACCAGGTTGGTGCCGGGTTCGGCGACGCTCACCACCATCACGCCGAGCGCATAGCACCAGATGTTGGCCAGCACGTAGCCGATCCAGGTGCCGTTGAAGGCGCCGCCCAGACCGCCCGTGCTGCGCTTGCCGTGACGCGCGTAGTCCGCCACCAGCGGCAGCCACGAGACCGGCATCGCGATCACCAGGTCGAGGGCGCCGAACATGCCCATGCTGCCGTCGCCGGGCCGCAACCAGAAAGCCTCCAGCCCCTTGGCATGAAGCCGGGTCGCGAACTGCCAGGTCAGCCAGGCCAGCGACAGCGCCACCAGCGGCAGGCCGAAGCGGCTCACGAATCGCCTCACCAGCTTGACCATCGAGCCTGCGAGCAGGGCCAGCAGCACCGCGCCCCACAGCAGCGTGGTGAGCACCGTGCCCAGGGGGCCGCCGAGCGACCCGCCGAAGGCCTGGCCGCCGATCGCCTGGGTGCCTTCGCGCATGATCACGATTTCGAAGGTGGTCCAGCCGATCAGCTGCACGATGTTGAGCATCACCGGCAGGCGCGCGAAGGCGCTGCCGTAGGT
>NZ_JBFUCI010000372.1:0-6432 GCF_056405335.1 Variovorax sp. P1_H12_2 | reverse complement strand
GCCGAGCTCCGGCCCGAATGGTTCGAGGGCAAGAGCCGCGTCGGCCTCACGGCGGGCGCGTCGGCGCCCGAAGTGCTGGTGCGCGAGGTGATCGACCGCATCAAGGCGCTGGGCGCGGTCTCGGTGCGCAAGATGGACGGCATCCAGGAGACGCTCAAGTTCCCGCTCCCCAAGGGACTGAAGCTCGACGACATCCCCGCACCGGGGCATATCTCGTGAGCGGCGCCGTTCAGCACGATTGGCGCGGGGACGTCGAGGCGGCCGCGCGCCGGATCCATCAACGCGCGCCGCATTTCCTGCGCGAAACGCCGCTGTGGAAGCTCTCGGGCCGGGCGCTGGGCGTGGAGACGCCGGGCGTCGAGGTCTGGCTCAAGCTCGAGCATCTGCAAGCCAGCGGCAGCTTCAAGGCGCGCGGCATGATGAACCGGCTGCTGGCCCACGAGATTCCGGCCAGCGGCGCGATCATCGCGTCCGGCGGCAACGCCGGCATCGCCACCGCGGCGGCCGCGCAGGCGCTGGGCGTGCCCTGCGAGGTCTTCCTGCCCAACATGTCGCCCGAGGCCAAGCGGGCCCGGCTGCGCGCGCTCGGCGCCAAGGTGGTGGTCGGCGGCGCGGCCTATTCCGACGCGCTGGCGGCCTGTCTCGAACGGCAGCGCGAAACCGGCGCCTTGCTGACGCATGCCTACGACCAGCCCGAAGTGGTGGCCGGCGCCGGCACGCTCGGGCGCGAGATCGAGCAGCAGGGCGGCCTGCCCGATGCGGTGCTCGTGAGCGTGGGCGGCGGCGGACTGATCGGCGGGCTCGCCGCCTGGTTCGAACGCCGCAGCCGGGTGGTGGCGCTCGAACCCGAGCGCGCGCCGACCCTGGCGCGCGCGCGAGAGGCCGGCGAGCCGGTGGATGTCGAGGTCGGCGGCGTCGCTGCCGATTCGCTCGGCGCGCGGCGCATCGGTGCGATCGCCTGGGACATCACGCAACGCCATGTGGGCGATGCGCTGCTGCTGTCGGACGAGGCGATACGCGCCGCCCAGCTCTGGCTGTGGAAGGAGCTGAAGCTGGCGGTCGAGCCGGCCGCGGCGTTGCCGCTGGCGGCCCTGCAGAGCGGCGCCTATGTGCCGCGCGAGGGCGAGAAGGTCTGCCTGATCATCTGCGGCGCCAACGTCGACCCCGCGACGCTAGCGTAGAGCTCGCCCCCAGGTTGGCTCACTTCGTGTAGCCGCCCACCCCCTGCCGGGGGCAACACCAGCGGCCCGGCGGAGCCGGTTCCGCGGTGCTTCACGAAGGGGCCAGGCTTCGCCGGCCGGTGTGTTCGTGCACCGTGATCGCACGCGACGCGGGGAACTCTCAGGCCTGGGTGGGCTGCTGCTCGCAGTTGACCATCCAGGGCACCCCGAACTTGTCTTCGAGCATGCCGAAGCCGGTCGACCAGAAGGTCGGCGCGTAAGGCATCGTGACCTTGCCGCCGGCGCCGAGCGCGTTGAAGAGCGTCTCGCCTTCCTTCACGTCCTTGGCCTGGACCGACAGCGAGAAGCCCTGGTAGCCCTTGAAGGGGTAGCCGGGCGGCGCATCGGAGGCCATCAGCTGGTGGCCGCGCGCCTCCAGCGTGGCGTGCATGATCTTGCCCTTGTGCTCGGCCGGCGTTTCGGCGCCCATCGGACTTTCGCCGAAGGTCATGCTGAAGAGGATCTTGCCGCCCAGGGCCTGGGCATAGAACGCGAGCGCCTCGGCCGCGTTGCCATTGAAGGTCAGATAGGCTTGCATCGCAACTCCTTGGTGGAATGGTGGGGGGTGAACGATCCTACGCCCACCCCAATGCCCCCACGCTCCTCACTTCGTGTGTCGCTGCCCCCCGAGGGGGCCGCAGGTCGGCTTGGGGCGGCCCGGCGCCCACCTAAAATCACGCGATGCTCGATATCACACTGTTACGCAAGGACCTGGCTTCGGTCGTTGCCCGCCTCGAAACCCGCAAGAAGGATCAGACCTTCCTCGACGTCGGAACGTTCAGCGCCCTCGAAGCCGAGCGCAAGACCCTGCAGACCCGCACCGAGGAACTGCAGGCCCGCCGCAACGTGCTCAACAAGCAGATCGGACCGCTGAAGGCCAAGGGCGAATCGGTCGAGGCGCTGATGGCCGAGGTCAATGCGCTGAAGGCCGAGCAGGAATCCTCGGCCGTCCGCCTGGAGGCGATCCAGCCCGAGCTGCAGGCCTTGCTGCTGGCCGTGCCGAATCTGCCGCACGCGAGCGTGCCGGTTGGCGACGACGAAGACGCCAACGTCGAAGTGCGGCGCTGGAGCCCGCAGGGCGGCGAGGGCGCCGCGGCGACCGCGCTCGGCTTCGCGCCCCGCGATCACGTAGACCTCGGTGCGCCGCTGGGCCTGGATTTCGAGATGGGCGCCAAGCTCGCGGGCTCGCGCTTCACCGTGATGAAGGGCCCGATCGCGCGGCTGCATCGCGCGCTCGCGCAGTTCATGCTCGACATCCAGACCGAGGACCACGGCTACACCGAGTGCTACGTGCCGTACGTCGTCAACGCCGATTCGATGCGCGGCACCGGCCAGCTGCCCAAGTTCGAGGGCGACCTGTTCGCCGCCAAGAAGGGCGGCCAGGACGGCGAGCCCGCGCCGGATCATGCGGCGCTCTACCTGATCCCGACCAGCGAAGTGCCGCTCACGAACTTCGTGCGCGACGAGGTCGTGGCCGAGGCACAGCTGCCGATCCGCCTGACCGCGCACACGCCGTGCTTCCGCTCGGAAGCCGGCAGCGCCGGGCGGGACACGCGCGGCATGATCCGGCAGCACCAGTTCGACAAGGTCGAGATGGTGCAGATCACGCACCCCGACAAGAGCTACGAGGCGCTGGAAGCCATGACCGGCCATGCCGAGGCCGTGCTGAAGGCGCTCGAGCTGCCGTACCGCGTGGTGCTGCTGTGCACCGGCGACATGGGTTTCGGCTCCACCAAGACCTACGACCTCGAAGTCTGGCTGCCGGCGCAGGACACCTACCGCGAGATCAGCTCGGTCTCCAACTGCGAGGCCTTCCAGGCCCGCCGTCTGCAGGCCCGCTTCAAGAACGCGCAGGGCAAGAACGAACTCGTCCACACGCTCAACGGATCCGGCCTGGCGGTCGGACGGGCACTGGTCGCGGTCCTCGAGAACCACCAGAACGAGGACGGCTCGATCGCGGTGCCGAAAGCGCTCCGGCGCTACCTGGGCGGCATCGAGGTGCTGCGGGCCTGAAAAAAGCGCGCGCGAGTTCTGCTATCATCAGCGGCTCGACAGACACCGGAGAGGTGGCAGAGTGGTCGAATGTACCTGACTCGAAATCAGGCGTACGTGCGAACGTACCGAGGGTTCGAATCCCTCCCTCTCCTCCAAGAAGTCAGCAACGACGGGCCCTCTGGGCCCGTTTTGCTTTTCTGCCTGCATCAGCTGCAGGCTCAGGCAGCGGCTCTCCTGCGTTTGCGTGTGGCAGCGGCCTTTCTTGCCGAGGCGGAGCGCTCAGCCGGGCTCCTCGCCGCGCTGGCCGCACCGCCCAGCCGCCCGCCCTTGCGCAACGGCGCATGATCCTCGGGGTGACCTCGGCCGGAGCCGCTCTTCTTGCCGCCGCCCGTCTCCTTGTTGACCGTCGCCCAGGCGCGGCGTTCAGCCTCGTCCCGGGGCGTGCCTCGACGCTCATAGCCCTCTTCGATGTGCTCCGCCTGGCGTTTTTGCTTGTCTGTGTAGGCTGATTTGTCGCCTCTTGGCATGGACCGCTCCTTTCCACACTGGGGTTGAAACGGCTCGGAGTTTGAGCGCCGCACCAGGGCTGCGCGTAGGAAGCCGCCGAATCACGGCGTGCGCGCTTTCTTGGCGGGCCCTAGGCTCGTTCGACCGCTGGGATCTCGGGCGCGCGATGCCCTCCGGCGGACAGATGCAGCGTTGTCTTACCCGACACGACCTGCTGAAGCCGCAGGCTGCGCTTTCACGAAAAAAGGAGAGACGCATGGCCGACGACCTGAGCAACCGTGGCCCACAAGACCGGGCCCGGACGTTCAGCAAGATTGGGGGGGCTGTCATGCCGATGGAACTGCTCCAGGCGCTCGCCGATGCGGAGTTGCCTCTTGACTTCACCAACCCGACGGTTCAGCTGGAACTTCGGGTTCTTCACGACGCCGGGCACATCATCTGCAGCTTTCCACCCGCCAGGCCGGGCGAACCTCAGCCCGCGCGCGTCGAGTTGGTCACGGCGCTGGGTCACAAGGCGCTGAGGCACTTCGGTCCGAACTCTGCATTCGGGCGGCTCGGCRCGCCGTGAAACAGCCCGCCGAAGCGGGCACAAGTCCCAGTCCGTCGAGAGGAAGCAAACGACTCGTCGGCCGTCGCCCGTGGGAGCTCCATGGGGGCGAAGGGCGAACGGCTCGGCCGGTTCGTCATACTTCGCAGCCTCAACCCAATTGGAGACCCCTATGTCAGGACACGGCTTTCACGTGCACGGCCCGCATGACCACGAACTCGAGCACGCCGCACAGGGGGGGCATCAGCCCACCTCCACCCACGACGGGGGCCGCATCAGCCTGACCAGTCAGATTGCGGTGTGCACCGCCGTCATCGCCACGGTCGGGGCGATCTTCGCGTACATGGGAGGACTCACCCAAGCCAACGCCGGTCTTTACAAGAACAACGCGGGCATCAAGAAGACCGAGGCCTCGAACCAGTGGAACTTCTTCCAGGCCAAGAGCACGAAGCAGTCCCTCGCCGAGTTCGCGCTGGACATGTCGTCGAGCGAGCGCAAGCCGGCCTGGCAGGCGAAGGTTGCCCGCTACGAAGCAGAAAAAGGAGAAATCCTGCTCGTCGCCCAAAAGCTCGAGAAGGAGGCCGTGGATTGGGACCTGAAGTCCGAAGCGCAGATGCACCAGCATCATCGCTGGGCCCAGGCCACCACCGCGCTTCAAGTGTCCATCGCGCTGGCCGCGATGGCCTTGCTGACGAGGAAGAAGTGGTTGGAGTGGGGCATGCTCGGCGTCGCAGGGGTGGGGGTGGTCGTGGGCGCACTGGCCGCGTTGCACATCTGAGCGCCGCCGCCTCAGCGCCGCCGGCCGCGCGTCGCCCCAGTCGACGACTGCGGCACCTGCTCGATCGGTAGCGCCACCTCCGACTTGACCTGCCGCAGCACGATGCTGGATCGCACGTGCGTCACGCCGGGCAGGCTGAACAGGGTCTCGTGCAGGAAGCGCTCGTAGTGCTTCATGTCCTGCACCAGCACCGTGAGGATGTAGTCCGCGGGGCCGGTCGCCGACACGCAACTGGTGATCTGCGGGCTGGCAGCGACCGCGTCCTCGAAGCGCTGCACCTGCGATTCGCTGTGCCGGTCGAGGTTGACTTCCGCCACCGCGGCGACATGCAGGCCCACCTTCTCGCGGTCGATCACCGCGGTGTAGCCGCGGATCACGCCGGCGGCCTCCATGTCCTTGATGCGTTTCCAGCACGGCGTGGGCGACAGCCCGACGGCCTCCGAGATCTGTTGCACGGTCTGGCGCGCATCGCGCTGCAGCTCGAAAAGAATCTTCAGGCTGTGGGCGTCAAGAAGAATGGGATCGACATTCATGGCGGATTTCGAGAATCACATTCTCAAATTAGGGTGTTTCGCTAGTGTATTGAAGAAGCCTTTCCTCGCCTCGCGATGGAACAATTTCGGCCATGCAAAGCACCCCCCGCGATCCGTCCGTCCTGCGTTCCGACTACCGCCTGGCCGACAGCCTGTGGGCGACATCGGGTGCCGTCTTCCTCACCGGCACGCAGGCGCTCGTGCGGGTGCTGCTGATGCAGCGCCAGCGCGATCTCGCCCGCGGCCTGGGCACCCAGGGCTTCGTCAGCGGCTATCGCGGCTCGCCGCTGGGCATGGTGGACCAGGCGATCTGGAAGGCCGGCAAGGGCTTCAAGGAGGCCGGCATCCGCTTCGTGCCGGCCATCAACGAGGAGCTCGCGGCCACCCAGGTGCTCGGCACGCAGCGCGTCGAGTCCGACCCCGAGCGCACGGTCGAGGGCGTGTTCGCGATGTGGTACGGCAAGGGGCCGGGCGTGGACCGCGCCGGCGATGCGCTCAAGCACGGCAATGCCTACGGCTCCTCGCCGCATGGCGGGGTGCTGGTGGTGGCGGGCGACGACCATGGCTGCGTCTCGTCGTCGATGCCGCACCAGAGCGACCATGCCTTCGTCGCCTGGAGCATGCCGGTCGTGCAGCCGGCCTGCGTCGCCGAGTACCTCGAGTTCGGCCTCTACGGCTACGAGCTGTCGCGCTACTCGGGCGCCTGGGTCGGCATGGCGGCGCTGTCGGAGGTGGTCGAGAGCGCCAGCACGGTCGACCTGGACCGGGTCGCCGCCCGCGTCGCCGGCTGGGCCGATGCCGACACCGTGCGCGCCGCGACCGGCCACCGCGCGCCTGTCGATGGTCTTCACT
>NZ_JBFUCI010000371.1:0-6433 GCF_056405335.1 Variovorax sp. P1_H12_2 | reverse complement strand
GTGGCGTAGAGCGCCTTGACGTCCTGCGGCACGCGGTCGATCGGCCGCAGCGAACCGTCGAAATGCTTCAGGTCCATCACCATCACGTCGTCCCACAGGCCCAGGCGCTTGAGGTCGCGCACCAGGTAGTGGTTGATGACCGTGAACTCGCCCGACAGGTTCGACTTGACCGAGAGGTTGCCGAAGCAGGGCTCGATCGAGGCGTCGACGCCGATGATGTTGGAGATGGTCGCGGTCGGTGCGATGGCCACGCAGTTGGAGTTGCGCATGCCGTCGGCCTTGATCTTCTGGCGCAGCGCGTCCCAGTCGAGCGTGGCCGAGCGGTCGACCTCGACGTAGCCGCCACGGGCCTTCTCGAGCAGGTCGAGGGTGTCGGGCGGCAGGATGCCCTTGTCCCACAGCGAGCCCTTGTAGCTCGAGTACTTGCCGCGCTCGCGCGCCAGGTCGGTCGAGGCCCAGTAGGCGTGGTAGCAGATCGCTTCCATCGATTCGTCGGCGAACTGAACCGCTTCCTGCGAGGCGTAGGGGATGCGCAGCTCATAGAGCGCGTCCTGGAAGCCCATCAGGCCGAGGCCGACCGGGCGGTGGCGCAGGTTGGAGTCGCGCGCCTTCTTGACCGCGTAGTAGTTGATGTCGATCACGTTGTCGAGCATGCGCATCGCGGTCGAGATGGTGCGCTGGAGCTTGGCCTGGTCGACCTTGCCGTCCTTCAGATGCTGCAGCAGGTTGACCGAGCCGAGGTTGCAGACCGCGGTTTCGGTGTCGCTGGTGTTGAGCGTGATCTCGGTGCAGAGGTTCGACGAATGGACCACGCCGGCATGCTGCTGCGGCGAGCGCACGTTGCACGCGTCCTTGAAGGTGATCCAGGGATGGCCGGTCTCGAACAGCATCGTGAGCATCTTGCGCCAGAGGTCCGAGGCCTGCAGCGTGCGGCTGGGCGTGATCTCGCCGCGCGCGRCCTTTTCTTCGTAGGCCACGTAGGCGGTCTCGAAGTCGAGGCCGAACTTGTCGTGCAGGTCGGGCACGTTCGACGGCGAGAACAGGGTCCAGGTGCCCTTTTCCATCACGCGGCGCATGAACAGGTCGGGGATCCAGTTGGCCGTGTTCATGTCGTGGGTGCGGCGGCGGTCGTCGCCGGTGTTCTTGCGCAGCTCGAGGAATTCCTCGATGTCGAGATGCCAGCTTTCCAGGTAGGTGCAGACCGCGCCCTTGCGCTTGCCGCCCTGGTTGACCGCCACAGCGGTGTCGTTGACCACCTTGAGGAAAGGCACCACGCCCTGCGATTCGCCGTTGGTGCCCTTGATGTGGCTGCCGAGCGCGCGCACGCGGGTCCAGTCGTTGCCCAGGCCGCCGGCGAACTTCGACAGCAGCGCGTTTTCCTTGATSGACTCGTAGATGCCGTCSAGGTCGTCGGGCACGGTSGTCAGGTAGCAGCTCGACAGCTGCGAGCGCAGGGTGCCGCTGTTGAACAGGGTCGGGGTGCTCGACATGAAGTCGAACGAGGACATCACCTCGTAGAACTCGATGGCGCGGGCTTCGCGGTCGATCTCGTTGAGCGAGAGGCCCATCGCGACGCGCATGAAGAAGGCCTGCGGCAGCTCGATGCGCGACTTGCGCACGTGCAGGAAGTAGCGGTCGTAGAGGGTCTGCAGGCCGAGGTAGTCGAACTGCAGGTCGCGCTCGGGCTTGAGCGCAGCGCCCAGGCGGGCGAGGTCGAACTGCTGCAGCTTCTCGTCGAGCAGCTCGTTGTCGACGCCCTTCTTGATGAACTGCGGGAAGTAGTCGGCGTAGGCCTGGGCCCGTTCGGCCAGCGGCACTTCGCGGCCGATCACTTCCTTGAAGATCGTGTGCAGCAGCAGGCGGGCGGTGGCGAAGGTGTAGTCGGGGTCCTTCTCGATCAGCGTGCGGGCGGCCAGGATCGAGGCCTTGTAGACCTCGTCCAGCGGCACACCGTCGTAGAGGTTGCGCATGGTCTCGGCCACGATCGGGCCGGAAGTGATGCTGTCGCCCAAGTTGGTGCAGGCGGACTCGATCAGGCTCTTGAGCTCGTTGAGGTCGAGCGCGACGCGCTCGCCGCGGTCGAGCACGTGCAGCGTGGACACCGCGATCGGCGCGTCCTGCTCGCCCTGCTTGCTGCGCTCCTGGGAGCGGCGTTCGCGGTAGAGCACGTAGGCGCGCGCGATCTCGTGGTGGCCGCCGCGCATCAGGCCGAGCTCGACCTGGTCCTGCACGTCCTCGATGTGGAAGGTGCCGCCGCCCGGACGCGAGCGCACCATCGCGCGCACCACGGCCTGGGTCAGGGTGTCGACCGTCTCGCGCACGCTGGCCGAGGCCGCGCCCTGGGTGCCGTGCACCRCAAGGAAGGCCTTCATCATCGCGATCGCGATCTTGTTCGGCTCGAAGGGAACGACCGCACCGTTGCGGCGAATGATCTGGTAGTGGGCCAGCGCATCGCCGGCGGGCGAGCCGGCGACGTCGCGCTGCTGCGGCGTCGAGGAAGCAGCGTGGGAGGCGCGGGGGGCGGAGGGGGTGTTCAGGGCAGTTTGCATGCGAATCCTCGGTTGGCAATTCTTGTTGGGGCGGCGGTGCCAGCGCGGCCATGGTTTTGGGCGTCGGGCGTCGGGCGCCGGGCAGGGCACACTATATCTAGGGTCTCGTGGGGCTACAACCCACTAGATGTAGTGTTTTCGACAATTTTCAATGATTGTGAACCAGGGCGAGCAGGCGTCGGATCGCGCGTCTGCCCCATGGCCAGTGAAAGACGTTATCGCAGTCCGCGACAGCCGGGCGTTTCAGCCGCATTTGGGCTTGGAAACCGCATGGTTGCTGAGCTTGAGCGGTTGCGTGGGTGCCGATGTCGAGTCGCATCGACGACGCATCGCACCCCGCCACCCGATTGAAAAAAACTAGCGGGCCATCGCGGCGGGGGGAAACATCGCCCGATTCCAGCCGAGTTGGCGCTGCAGCAGGTGCCAGTCGAAGCCGGCGCCCGGGTCTTCCTTGCGGCCCGGCGCGATGTGTTCGTGGCCGGCGATGAAGCCGATGGCATGGCGCTGCGCGATCGCCGGGCACAGGCTGGTCAACGTTTCGTACTGGGCGCTTTCGAACGGGCCGCCTTCGATGCCCTCGAGCTCGATGCCGATCGAATCGTCGTTGCAGTTCGCGCGGCCGCGCCACCAGGATGCGCCGGCGTGCCAGGCGCGGTCGTCGCAGCCGACGAACTGCCACAGCTCGCCGTTGCGCCGCACATAGAAGTGCGCCGAGACCTCGAGACCGCGGATGCTGTCGAAATAGGGGTGCGCATCCCAATCGAGGCGGTTGGTGAACAGTTGCTGGACTTCGTCGCCGCCGTAGCGTCCCGGTGGCAGGCTGATCGAATGCAGCACGATCAGGTCGATGTGGGCGCCGGCCGGACGCGGCCCGAAGTTGGGCGAGCGCAATTGCCGCGCGAATTGATACCAGCCGTCYCGCCAGAGACCGGTGGCCGCTTCGGGCTCAGGCAGCGACCCACACGCAGTGGGGGAGCGTGGGGGCTCAGTCTCAGGCCGGCGCCGGGCCGCCAGAGCGGCGAAGTCCGCGCTTCGCACGGACGGGCGGCCTGCAGCGTCCCCCTCGGGGGGCAGCGACCCACTCGCAGTGGGGGAGCGTGGGGGCTCAGTCATCACCGAGGGCATTGGCGTCGTCGCCGTTCGGTGTCGCGATGCCCAGGCGCGCGATCCGGTAGCGGATCTGCCGCAGGCTGAGCCCGAGCCGGTTGGCCGCGGCGGTGCGGTTGAATCCGGTCTCCTGCAGCGCGCGGACCAGGATCTCGCGCTCCTGCTGGTCGAGGTAGCTCTGCAGGTCGTTCGGCACCGCGGGCGCGGCTCTCGACGCCGTTGCGGCGGCGGGGGCTGCCGCGTACGCCGGCGGCGCCGGTTCCGACAGCAACGGTTCGGCCAGCAGCGCCGTGCTGTCGACGAAATCGAGGTGCAGCATGTCGCCGTCGCTCAGCGCCACCGCGCGGTGCAGCAGGTTCTCGAGTTCGCGCACGTTGCCGTTGAGCGGATGCTCGGCGAGCCGCAGCAGCACCTCGGCCGACAGCGTCGGCACCGGCATGTCGGCGTCGCGCCCGATGCGTGCCAGCAAGGCCTTGCACAGCGCCGGCAGGTCGCCGCGCCGTTCGCGCAGGGCCGGCACCGCGATCTCGATCACATTGAGGCGGTAGAACAGGTCCTGCCGGAAACGTCCGGCCTGCACCTCCGCGTGCAGGTCCTTGTGGGTGGCGCTCACGATGCGGACGTCGACCGCGTCTTCCTGGGTCGAGCCGATCGGGCGCACGCTGCGCTCCTGGATCGCGCGCAGCAGCTTGGACTGCATCGCCAGCGGCAGGTCGCCGATCTCGTCGAGGAACAGCGTGCCGCCGCGCGCGGCCTGGAAGTAGCCGTCGCGGTCCTGGGAGGAGCCGGTGTAGGAGCCCTTGCGGGCGCCGAAGAATTCGGCCTCGAGCAGGTTCTCCGGGATGGCGCCGCAATTGACCGCGACGAAGGGGCCGTCGCTGCGCTGGCTGCAGGCGTGCACGGCCCGCGCGACCAGTTCCTTGCCGGTTCCGGATTCGCCGCGGACCAGCACCGGCGCCATGCCGCGGGCCACCTTGGCGATGCGCGCCTTGACGACGCGCATCGGCTCCGAGTCGCCCACCAGGCGCTCGAGCGCGGCCGCGCCGCCGCTGCCGACCGTGCTCGCGATCTTGGCGCCGTCGTCCGCCCGCTCGTCGACGGGGCGCACCGCGCGGGCGCTCGCGAGCTGCGCCGTGGCCTGCACCGCGGAAGCCACCACGGCCCGGAACTGCTTCAGGTCGACCGGCTTCGTCAGGTAGTCGAAGGCGCCCGCCTTGAGGGCCTCGACCGCGTTCTCGGCCGAGCCGTAGGCCGTCATCACGACGCAGCGCTCGCCGCGCTGGTCCTGCTGAATGCGCAGCAGGATCTCCATGCCGAGTCCGTCGGGCAGGCGCATGTCGGTGATCACGGCATCGAAGCGGCCGGCTTCCAGGTGCTGCGAAGCCTCGGCGACACTGCCCGCGGCCTGCACGCGGTAGCCCTCGCGCAGCAGCGTGAGTTCGTAGAGCGTGCGCAGATCGGGCTCGTCGTCGACGACGAGGATCTGGGCGGGGCGCGGGGCGGACGGGTGCGGGGTGCTCACGCCGCTATTGTGTCAGCCGGGTCTCGGCGGCGGCAAACGCAATGGAGAACTCGTTGCCCTCGGGGCCGCCCGGCGACAGTGCGCGGCGTTCGTAGCCGATCGTCGCGCCGTGCCGCTCGCACAGCTCCCGGCACAGGAACAGACCCAGGCCGCTCGAGCGGCTTTCGGACGAGAAGAATGGCTCGAACAGGTGGCGCTGCACCGCCGGCTCGAGCGGCGCGCCGTCGCTCCAGATCTGCAGCGTGGCCCGGCCGGTGGGACTGAGCCGGGTGGCCACCTGGATCGAGCCGTCGCGGTCTCCCGCATAGCGCGCCGCATTGTCGAGCAGGTTGACGAGGATGCGGCGCAGATGCTCGACATCGAAGCGCACGGCGCTGTCCGGGGCATCGAGCGCCAGCAGGACGCCCTGGCGCTGCGCCTGCAGCACCCATTCTTCGGCCAGCGCGCGGACCGTCGGATCGAGCGCCACCTGTTCGCCGAGCGGCAGCACGCGCTGCTGCCGCGCCCGCGCGACATCGAGCACGTCGTCGACGATGCGCGACAGGCGCTGGGCGTTCTGCTGCACCATGGTCGTCAGCTGGCGGTGCCCCGGGTCGACCAGGTCCTCGGCCAGCAGGGCGCTGGCCTGGGTGATGGCGGCCAGCGGATTGCGGATCTCGTGCGCCACTGCGGCCGACATGCGGCCCATGGCGGCCAGCTTTTCGGTGCGGATGCGGGCCTCGAGTTCGCGCAGGTCCTGCAGGAACATCACGCAGAGGCCCTCGGACTGGGGGTCGGGCGAGCGGGTCAGCCGCGTGCGCACGCGGACCTCGCGCGCGGCGCCCTGGGCCTGGGCGACGGGGATCTCCTTCGACTGCGGCGTGCGCCGTGCGAACGTCTGGCGCGCCAGCTCGGCCAGGGAGACCCAGGCCGGATGGGCGCTGAGCGTGAAAGGCACCTCGAGGTCGGCCAGGCCCTGGCCCAGGATCGCGTCGGCGGCCGGATTGGCTGCGTGGACCTGGCCCTGCGAATCGAGCACCAGAACGCCTTCGCTGAGGGTCTCGATCACCAGGTCGTTGACCAGCGCGTGCATCTGCGCCGCGCTGCGGCTGTGCTGGGCCAGCGCCTCTTCGCGCGTGAGCCGGCGCGCCATCTCGTGGGCGAGCAACGCGACCACGAACAGGCCGGTGCCGGTCAGCGCCGCCTGCACGAAGCGCGGCGAGGTGTCGGACGGCTGCTCCAGCCAGTACCAGGCCGCATGGCCCAGCAGCAGCAG
>NZ_JBFUCI010000370.1:0-6442 GCF_056405335.1 Variovorax sp. P1_H12_2 | reverse complement strand
CTCAACGGCCAGGCGGCGAATCCGGCCAATGGCGGCACCACCGTCGGCAAAACCGGCCTGATGCGCTGCAAGGACCGCGACAGCGGCCTGCTGGTGCGCGAGCAGCAGATCCAGAGCGGCACCTTCACGGGCCTGGTGCGCTTCTACGAGGACGGCAAGCTCGTGAAGGAACACAGCGTGAACGCGCGCGGCAACATGGAGGGCCGGGCCCGCGAGTTCTCGCCCACCGGACAGGTGCTGCGCGATGCGACCTACGAGGACGGCCGCGAGATGGGCCTGGTGCGCAGCTTCTATGCGACCGGGTCGCTGCGCCGCGTGACCTTCTTCGCCGATGCGGCGGGCGAGCGCGCCTCGGTCGAGTTCACCGAAAGCGGCCAGCTCTCGGCACTGCGCTGCGGCGACAAGCCGGTGCTGGCGCCGGTGGCCGACGACGCACGGCTGTGCGGCTTCCGCGACGGCGCGTCGAAGGTCGAATTGTTCGACGCCCAGGGGACGCTGCGGTCGCGGCTGTCCTATGTGGCCGGCAAGCGGGTGCGCAGCGAAGACCTCTACGACAACGGCAAGCCCGCGACGCAGGACGAGGTGGTGGGCAACCAGCGCACCGAAAGACGCTTCTCCTCCGAAGGGATCAAGCGCCGCGAAGTGATCTCGCTGATCGGCGAGCGCGGCGCGGTCAAGCAGCGCGAGCAGGAGTTCTCCGAGAAAGGCACGCTGGTGCGCGAGCAGCTCTGGAACACCGCCGGGGCGCCGCTGAGCGACACCAGCTACTACCAGAACGGCCAGCCGCGCAGCAAGTCGGTCCATGGCGTGGACGGCAAGGCGCGCCTGATCGAGATCACCGAATTCCACGACAACGGCCAGCGGGCAGCCGTCGGCCGCTACCTGGCCAGCGACCGCCTCAGCCAGATCCCCATCGGCGCCCATCAACGCTTCAGCGACACGGGCGTCCTCATCGCCGAATCGATCTACGACAGCAAGGGCCGCATCACGCGCGAACGCGCCTGGGATCCCAGCGGCAAGCTGGAGCGCGACGACGAAGAGTTCGAGGACGGCTCACGCAGGGCCTTCGCGAAGCCGTAGCCCGGAAAGAGGGTCAGGCCGGCGCCGGGCCGCCCCAAGGCGGCCTGCGGCCCCCTCGGGGGGCAGCGACCACACGCAGTGAGGGAGCGTGGGGGCCAGTCAATCGAGCTTGATGCCCGCGGCCTTGATGATCGGGCCCCAGCGCTGGGATTCGGCGCGCGACAGGGCCGCGAACTGCTGCGGCGTGCCGGGCATCGCCTCCATTCCGAAGTCGTTGAAGCGCTTCTGCACCGCCGGCGCGGTGAATGCCCGATTGAGGTCGCCGTTGAGCCTGGCGACGATCGCCGGCGGGATGCCGGCCGGTCCCACGACGCCCTGGAAGGCGAACACTTCGGAATTCGCGACGCCCACTTCCGCCAGCGTCGGCACTTCGGGCAACAGCTTCGAGCGGCTGCCCGAGCCGATGGCCAGAACGCGCACCTTCTTGCTCTGCATGATGGACAGGCCCGAGGCGAGGTCGAGGAACATGGCCGGCACCTGGCCGCCCATCACGTCGGCCATCGCCGGCGCCGCACCGCGGTACGGAATGTGGGTGATGAAGGTGCCGGTGCGGACCTTGAACATCTCCATCGCCAGGTGATGCGGCGAGCCGTTGCCCGGCGAGGCGTAGTTGACCTTGCCCGGATTGGCCTTGACATAGGCCAGGAAGGCCTTGAAGTCCTGCGCCGGGAAGTCCGGGTGCACCACCAGCGCCAGCGGGAACTTGCCGATCGCGCCGATGTAGCTGAAGTCCTTCTCGGGGTTGAACGGCAGCTTGCTGAACAGGTGCTCGTTGAAGGCCAGCAGCGCGTTGTCGGCCGACATGATGGTGTAGCCGTCGGGCTTGGCCTTGGCGACCAGTTCGGCGCCGATGTTGGTCGACGCGCCGGGACGGTTGTCGATCACGATCTGCTGACCCAGCGTCTGCCGCATGGCCTCGGCCAGGGTGCGCGCGATCACATCGGTGCCGCCGCCGGCCGGGTACGGCACCACCCACTTGATGAGCTGGTCAGGATAGGCGCCCTGGGCGCGCGCCCACGGAGCGGCTGCAGCGGCCGCAGTCGCGGCGAGGGTGGTGAGCAGGGTTCTGCGATCCATCGAATAAGTCTCCTGGTTTCGTGTGTTCTGGAATGTAAGGGCTCAGGCGGAGAGCGACGGCACCGGCAAGCCATCCAGCGCCTGCGCGAGCGCGGCCCGGCAGCGTGCTTCGTCGCCGACCTGCTCGAACAGCAACAGCGCAAGCCGCGCGAGGAACAGCGATTCTCGTTCGGCGCCGGCTTCGCTGATGGCGCGCGCGCACTCGGCGTATACGCGGTCGCGGGCTTCGGGGGACAGGGCGGTCATGGGGACTCCTTGGTTGGCAGCACGGCGGCGCGCGCCAGGGCCCGCAGCAGCTCGCCCTCGGGCGGACGTCGCCAGCGCGCAACCACATGGCCGTCGGGGCGCAACAGATAGACGGCGCCCTGCGCCGCGCCGAGCGCCGCGAACACCTCGGGACCGGCTTCGCTCGGCAACAGCTCGCACAGCGCGACCGGCAGCGGCCCGGCCTGTGCCCGCGCCACGTCGGAGGCCAGGAGTAGGTCCGGCTCCTGCATGTTCAGCACCAGCACGGTGAAGGCCGGGCCGAGGCGGTCCGTCAGATGCAGGCCCTCGGCCAGCGCCTGCTCGGGCATGACCTCGCCCGGCCGCGGACCGGCGGTCAGCGCCTCGCCTTCGCTCGACAGCATCGATCCCTCGTAGCCCACGGCCTGCGTCTGGCGCGGGTTGATCAAATTGGCGATGCCCCGGTGCGCACCCGAGAGCGACAACGCCGCCTCGCGCAGCAAGTCGAAGCCGCGCGAGGGCGGCGACATGAATTCGGTGCTGCGCATCGCGTTCTCGGCATTGATGTGGAAGGCCGCGATGCGCTCCTGCGAGTAGCTGTCGAGCAGCGACGCCTCCGAGACGCCGCGGGCCACCAGCGCCAGCTTCCAGGCCAGGTTGTCGGCATCGTCGAAGCCGGAATTGAGGCCGCGCACGCCGAAGATCGGCATCGCATGCGCGGCATTGCCTGCGAACAGCACGCGGCCGTGGCGGTAGCTCTCGAGCGTCATCGCGCCGGCGCGGTAGACCGAGGTCCACACCGTGTGCCAGGGCAGGTGGCCTTCGCCGATGGCATCGAGATGGCGTTGCACGAACTCGGCCACCGCCGCGGGCTGCAGCGCCTCTTCGGTGCTCTGGCCCGCGCGCAGCTGGTAGTCGATGCGCCAGATGTCGTCGGGCTGGCGGTGCATCAGCACGGTCGAGCCGGGGTTCCAGGGTGGATCGAACCAGGCGCGGCGTTCGGTCGGATACGCGCTGTGCAGCTCGATGTCGATGATCACGTAGCGGCCTTCGTAGCCGGTGCCGACCAGTTCGAGGCCGAGCGACTTGCGCACGAAGCTCTGGCCGCCGTCGCAGGCGGCCAGCCACTCGCCGCGCAGCGCGTAATCGCCGAGCGCGTTGCGGGCCGCGAGCACCAGGCCGTCCGCATCCTCCACGAAGCCGGTGAGCTCGGTGCCCCAGCGGATGTCGATCAGTCCGGGCGTGGACGCGTTGCGGCGGTCGATCTCGTCCAGCAGGTACTGCTCGATGTAGTACTGCTCCAGGTTGATCATCGGCGGCAGCTTCTGCTGCTCGTCGTGCGGCATCTCGAAGCGGAACACCTCGTCGGTCTTGTAGTAGCTGCGCCCGCCCGTCCAGGGCAGGCCCTTGGCCAGGAAGGCCGGCAACGCGCCCAGGCGCTCGACGATCTCGAGGCTGCGGCGCGAAATGCAGGCCRCGCGGCTGCCGACGCAGACCGTGTCGTCGGCCTCCAGGATCACGCTGCGCACGCCATGGTTCGCCAGGCCGAGCGCGAGCGACATGCCGACCGGCCCGCCGCCCGCGATCACGACCGGATGGCGGCCGGGCTCGGCGCCCTTCTCCAGCGCCGGCATCCGGGGTTCGAAGCGCGTGTAGTGGAAGGCGCCGACCGAGGGCGGCAGGCCGGCGGCGGCTGGCGGCAGCGGACCGCTGGCGGCGTCGCCGGCGCGCGCAGCGGGAGGGTTCACGGCGGCAGTGTTCATGGAACGGGATTGTCCTGATGCAGCTGCGACGCCGATGTCGTAACTTCGTACGAAGTGTTAACCCCTAAATCGCAATGAAACGCTGGCCCGTCCGTGCCGCCGGCCAGGCCCTGTCAGCGCCCGTCGTCTGCGACGTGCTCGCGGGCATCGGCACGCCGCACCTGGCCGCCAGCTACCTGACGGCGATGCAGCGCGTGCTGCCCGTGACCTTCTGCACCGTGTTCGCGGCGAGCGCCAACGGCCGCATCGAAACCGTCTCGGCCGCCAGCACCTATGGCCACACGGCCGAGCGCACCGCCGAGCGCTACGTGGCCGAGCGCTTCGACCGGCTGGACCCCCACATGGCCTGGCTGGCCGCTCGCAAGCTGCCCAAGGGCCCGCAGATCTGGCTCGGCCACCATCGGGCCGAGGAGGTGGAAGACCCGGCCTACCGGGCCGCGTGCTACGGCGATGTCGGCATCCGGGAGCGCAGCTCGGTGCTGCTTCTGCTGCCGACCGGCCAGCGGGCGGCCGTGAGCTTCTACCGCAGCCTCGCCCAGCCCGATTTCGGCGCTGCGGATTTCGCGCTGCTCGAAACCCACGCCGCACTGCTCGCCGACGCCACCGCCGCCCATGCGCGCAGCGCAGTCGCTGTCCGGGAGGCCGCGGAGCCGGCGCTGGCATCGCGCCTGCTGGGCCTGAGCCTGCGCGAGCGCGAGGTGGTCGGCCACTTGCTGGCCGGCAAGACCGCCAAGGAGACGGCGCGCGAGATCGGCATCGAGCTCACGACCGTGCGCACCCACCAGTACCGGGCGTTCCGGCGGCTGGGGATACGGAGCCTGAAGGAACTGCTGCGGGGCGCGCGGGCCTGAGAGCCCCCACGCTCCCCCACTGCGTGTGGGTCGCTGCCCCCCAAGGGGGCCGCAGGCCGGCTTGGGGCGGCCCGGCGCCGGCCTGAGCGCGGCTACCTCGCCGCCGCCGGGGCCACCACTTCCTGGTCGATCGCGCCGAAGACCGACTGTCCGTCGCGGCCCTTCATCTCGATCTTGATGGTGTCGCCGTACTTCATGAACTCGGTGCTGGGCTGGCCGTCCTGGATGGTCTCGATGCAGCGCTTCTCGGCGATGCAGCTGTAGCCCTTGGGCCAGTCCATGCCGCCCTTCTTCTCGACGCCCTTGTTGCTCACCGTGCCGCTGCCGACGATGCTGCCGGCGCGCACGTTGCGGGTCTTGGCGATGTGGGCAATCAATTGCCCGAAGTGGAAGGTCATCTCCTCGCCCGCATCGCACATGCCGACCTTGCGGCCGTTCCAGGTGCTCTGCAGCGCCAGGTGCACGCGGCCGCCCTGCCAGGCGTCGCCCAGCTCGTCCGGGGTGACCGCGACCGGGCTGAAGGCGGTCGCGGGCTTGCTCTGGAAGAAGCCGAAGCCCTTGGCCAGTTCGGCTGGGATCAAGTTGCGCAGGCTGACGTCGTTGGCCAGCATCACGAGGCGGATGCCGTCGAGCGCCTGCGCCGGGGTGGCGCCCATCCTGACGTCGCCGGTGACGACCGCGATCTCGGCCTCGAAGTCGATGCCGAAGGCCTCGCTGGCGACCACCACCGGGTCGCAGGGGCCGATGAAGTCATCGCTGCCGCCCTGGTACA
Organism: Variovorax sp. P1_H12_2; assembly: GCF_056405335.1. NCBI lineage: Bacteria > Pseudomonadati > Pseudomonadota > Betaproteobacteria > Burkholderiales > Comamonadaceae > Variovorax > Variovorax sp. P1_H12_2. The sequence goes on along the minus strand of NZ_JBFUCI010000370.1, from coordinate 674 downwards.
TCAGCGGGTCGGTGTAGAAGCTCTCGGGCACTTCGGCGTTGCGCGCCTTGCGAACCAGTTCGACGTGGTTGAGGTAGACCGAGCCGTCGGCCCACTGGTAGGCCCTCGGCAGCGGCGCCATGCACTGCGCCGGATCGAAGGGAAAGGCGTGCCGGGCCCGCCCGCCGTTGAGTGCGTCGTAGAGGTCCTGCAGCTGCGGGCTCATGAAGCCCCAGTCGTCGAGCACCTGCTGCATGCGGCTGGCGATGCCGGTGGCGTAGTGGGCGCTGACGAGGTCGCGCGAAACGACGACGAGCTGGCCGTCGCGGGAACCGTCTTTGAGGGTGGCGAGTTTCATGGGTGGCGGCGAGTGCCGGCTCGGCATCGCTACTAAACTGGTTGGACGGGCGGCAGTGTACCGAGGTGAACCTCTGGGCCGGCGTCCGCTCCATCCCCGATGCTTCCCGCAGCCCTGCCCGATGCCCCCGACGCTCCGCGCCCACCCTGGCGCGGGCTCGCGCTGCTGACTGCGGCCGTGGTGCTGGCCCACCTGGCCTTGCTGGGGCTGACGCCACCGGTCACGGGCCCGCGCCCCTCTCCGCTCGCCAACACCTTCATCACGCGCAGCATCGTGGTCGCGCCGCCGCCGGCGCCCGAGCCGGCTGCTGCGGCGGCGGTGGTGGTCACGCCTGCAC
>NZ_JBFUCI010000369.1:0-6446 GCF_056405335.1 Variovorax sp. P1_H12_2 | reverse complement strand
GCATGGCGTACCCGAGAAGATCACCGTCGACAAGAGCGGTGCCAACACGGCCGCCATCCTGAGCGTCAACGATGACGCCGGGGTCGCCATCGATCTGCGTCAGAGCAAATGCCTCAATAACGTCGTGGAGCAAGACCATCGCGCGATCAAGCGTGTCGTGCGGTCGATGCTGGGGTTCAAGTCCTTCCGCTGCGCACGCGTCCTGATTGCTGGCATTGAGCTGATGCATATGATCAGGAAGGGGCAGCTCGACTGCCCTGAAGGCGAAGCCTCGTCAGCTGCGTCGAAGTTCTATTCGCTGGCCTCTTGAACGCCAATGCCAGCATGGATACCCACGGCTCCGCAGCGCTATCGCGACAGAACCGAAAGGCCCGCTCCGCCCCCGAAGCGACCTGTGTCAGTGCAGACCGCGATGGACCATCAGAACTGATCGGCCAGGCCCATGCCCGGATCGCTGACCGAGTGCCGGCCGGTCTCGACGCGGCCGGCCAGGCGTCGCTGGAAGCTCGGGTCGGCGTCGCAGGTGACGACCAGGTCGTACCACCAGCCGGTCGCGTCCAGGTTCCAGTACAGCGACTGCGTGCTGCGGCCGTTGAGGCGAAGCGTCCACTCGGTGCCCGAGCCCTGCGCCTGCTCGGCGCCGCGCAGGTCGCTGCTCTTCGAGGTGTTCAGCGTGCCGTACACCTTGTTCGAACGCACCTTGAGCAGCAGCTGGCCGGAACCGTCGTTGCGTCCTTCCAGCCGCAGAGCGCCGCTAGCGGGGTCGTAACTCACCTTCACCTCGGGCGCCGGCGCGTTGCGCGCTCGCTGCGTGGCGAGGTCGCCCTTGAAGCGGCGGTGGAAGCCATTCGGGCCCAGCACCCACAGGTCGTAGCGGCCGGCATCGTCGCTGCCCGCGGCCCAGGCGTCGTCGAGCGACTTGCCCGGCTCGACCGCATAGCGCTTCGGCAGACGGTCGAGGTGCAGTTGGTCGTAGACGTGGAAGACGGCGGCGGCGCGGCCGGCGTTGACGAAGCTCAGCGTGACCGTGCCCCGGACCGCGTCGGTGGCGGCCGTGGCGTACAGCTCGTAGGGCAGCGCGCGCGAGGGGCGGAAGCCGCTGGCTTGCACCGGCAGGCCACGCCCGGCCTGCGGGACGACTTGCGGCAGGGCCTGCTGTGCATTGCGCAGCGCATCGGCCTCGGCCTTGGTCTTGCGACCGGCCAGCGTGGGCAGCGGCTCGTTGTTGGGCGTCTGGAAGTTGAAGGCGCTGGTCAGGTCGCCGCACACCGAGCGGCGGAACCCGCTGATGCCGGGGTATTTGATGCCGAAGCGCGCCTCCAGGAAGCGCGCCACCGAGGTGTGATCGGCGACTTCCGAGTTGACCCAGCCGCCGCGGCTCCAGGGTGAGATCACGTACATCGGCACGCGCACGCCGGGGCCGTAGACGCGCCCGTCCGGCTTGCGGTAGTCGGGCGAGAAGCCGGCCGGAGCCGGGTGGTTGAAGTACTCGGGTGCGAGGGCGGCCGCGGCCAGCGTGGTCTTGCCGGCGAGCGTGCCGTCGGCATTGGCCGAGGGCGCGGCGGGCGAGGGCATGTGGTCGAAGAAGCCGTCGTTCTCGTCGAAGTTGACGAACAGCACGGTCTTGCTCCAGACCTCGGGCACGGCGGTCAGCGCGTCCAGGATCTGCTGGAGGTACCAGGCGCCCTGCACCGGGCTGGACGGGCCCGGGTGCTCGGAGTAGGTGTCCGTGGCCACCACGTAAGACACCTGCGGCAGCCGGCCGTTCTTGACGTCGTTGCGGAAGGCGTCGAGCTGCGTTTCCTCGTTGGCGCCGGGCATGGTGTTGGCGATGCCCTTGTACAGCGGTGCGACTGCGTCGTCATTGGGGTCGTAGGCCGGGTTGGGGTTGACGTTGTGGTAGACAGGCTTGCCCGAGGCTAGGTTGGCCTGCCGGAAGCTGCTGAAGCCCACCAGCGAGTTGTCGGTGTAGTTGTCGGGCATGTTCTGGTAGACCTTCCAGCTCACGCCGGCTTCCTGCAAGGTCTCGGGCACAGTCTTCCAGGTGAAGCCGACGGCCACGTTCGTGTCGTTGTCGAGCGTGTCCCAGGTGTTGTCGATGACCCCCACGCCGGCGCCGGCCGGGCCATTGCTGCCGGCAAACAGGAACATGCGGTTGGGGTTGGTGCTCGAGTGGATGCCGCAGTGGTAGGCATCGCAGATCGTGAAGGCGTTGGCCAACGCGAACTGGAAGGGCAGCTCGGCCTCCTTATAGAAGCCCATCGACTGCTGCTGCTTGTAGCGCGGCCATTGGTACTGGCGGCCACCGTCCCAGGCGCTTTGCCCGTCGGTCCAGCCGTGCGGCGTGCCCTTCACGCGCTGGGCGTTGCCTTGGCTGCCGTCCAGGTGGTAGGGCAGCACCACGGTGCCGTTGGCGTCGATCTGCTGCTCCCACACCTTGCGGCCGCCGGGCAGCGGGATCCCGAAGCGGTCGCCGAAGCCGCGCACGCCCTTGAGCGTGCCGAAATAGTGGTCGAACGAGCGGTTCTCCTGCATCAGGATCACCACGTGCTGGACGTCCTTGATCGTGCCGGTCTCGTTGTGTGCTGGAATCGCCAGCGCCTTGCGGATGCTGGGCGGGAAGGCGGCCAGCGCGGCGGCGCTGAAGCCAGTGGTGGCGGAGCTCTTGAGGAAGCTGCGGCGGGAGTTGTCGGTCATGGCTTTCCTGTCTTCTTGGGGTTGGACGGAGACAGGAAACCGCCGCACGCAACGGCAAGGCACCACGCGGCAGCGGTTTCCCGTGCCGAAGGCTAGTGGCCGTTGATGACGGTGGTGGGTCCGTGCGATGACATCCGGCGATCGCCCGACAGGGCCGTCACGCGAGCGGCGGGGCGACAGCGGCCTGCGGCGTACTGCGGAAACTGATGGCCATGCGGTTGTACCGGCGCAGCACCGGGACCGACACGGTTCGCTTCATCGGTCCGGCGGCGATCACCGACATCGCGAGCCGCACGGGCGGCACGAGCTCCGAGCTGCCATCGGCGCCACCTGGCAGATCGCGCCTTCGCTCGCCGCCTATGGAGAGTCGGGCCAGCTGTGGGCATCGGGCGGCGATGCGCGCACCCAGGGTGCGTGGAACGGCAGCGTGGGCCTGAAGGTGAACTGGTAGCCGTCTTTCCGTTTGATATTTTTTTCTGCGAAAGCCCACATGCACTGCGAGAAAGCCTGCCCGACGAACTCGTCGACAGCGTCGTGGACCTGCTGAAGATGCGCGCCAAGGCRCCCAAGGACCCGAGCGATTACGCCCTGTGGATCGACGAGATGCTGCGGACCGCTTGCCGGCACATCGAGTACTTCGTCGAGCCCGAAATCTCGATCAAGGCCGCCGCGCAGTGGAAGGAAAGCGACGGCAAAGGCGATCTGTCCAGGCAACGGTACCGACCGCCGTCGAGGTTGCCGCGCGGCAAGGGCCGACGTCCGCCCGTGTCAGGTGCTCGAGACCGCCGAGATCGTTTGGATCGCGACGGACGAGGGCGATTTCCCCAAGGGGCCTCGGCCCGACTGGAGGGAGCTTTATGCCGCACGGGGAATAGAGCTGGTGACCGAACGAAAACGGATAGCGCGCGCCACGGGCCCGGCAGCGCGCCGCAAGCGCCGCCGTCAGTTGCCCAGGTGGTCGGGATCGAGTGCTTCGGCTTCGCCGCCGTTGCCGGTGCTCGGCGGCACGCCGTTGGCGGGCACCACCAGCACGTCGGCCTGGTCGGGGTCGAAGCTGCCCAGGGTCGGGTCCTTGGCCAGCTCTTGGAGGATGGCCGACGCGGCGTGGTAGCCGATCTTCTGGATGTAGCCGCCCGACTTGGTGCCGATGCCGCCGCGCAGTTCGAGCAGCACCGAGCCGGAGCCCAGCAGGCCATAGGCGTTCCGCGAGATGCCAGGCTCGGTCCCGCCGGGGTAGCGGCTCAGGTTGGCGTAGGGGTACTGCGCCAGCTTCTGCGCGATCAGCACCACCACGCGCTTGGCCATCGTCTGGCCGGCGGTGAAGCGTGCCAGCGCATTCGGGTCCACCGCCTGCAGCCACTGCGCAGTCTGCAGCGCGGTGGGGTAGAGGGTGGAGGCGGTCACCATCTCGCCGTCATGCACGCGGGTACCCTGATGGTGCAGGTCCAGCGCCACCACCGGCTTGTACTTGTCGTTGATCCAGCGGATGTTCTTGGCTTCCGGCACCGGGTTGCCCTTCGAGAGGTCGTAGGTGGGCGCGGTGCTGTCGATGTCCTGTGTCTCGCAGGTGGAGACACCGGCGGCCGTCGTGATGTTCGGGTAGTTGGGATTGTCCAGCGGGCACTCGGGCCGGAAGGCGTGGTAGCGGTTGATGTCATAGCCGCGGCCGCGCTGGTAGAAGGCGGGCAGCGGGTTGACGGTGAAGCGCGGGTCGTAGTTCTGGCGCCAGGGCACGGTGTTGCCGGAAGCGTCGGTCAGCGGCGTGCCGTCGGGCTTCTCGCCGTCGAAGCCGTCGACGTTGACGCGCGGCACCACGATCACGGTGAGCGAGTTGCGGATGATCTGCGATTCCTTCGAGCTGTTGGCCAGCGTGCGCACCAGGTTGGCGGCCGAGTCGCTGGTTTCCATCTCGTCGCCATGCTGCTGGGCGATGATCATCGCCGCCGTCGGGCCGTTGCCGACCACCACGTAGGGAACCTTGCGGCCGGTGTTGCTGGTCCAGGGCGCGTAATGCAGGGTGGCGGCACCGTTGGAGGAGTGGACCGAGGTTTCCAGCGCCTTGACCAACTGGTCGTAGGTGCGCAGCGAGGCAAGACTCTGGTTCTCGCCGTTCGGTCCGTTGGGAATAGTGGAAGGCTGGGCCCAGGCCAGGCCGGCGACAAGGGATGCAGCAGCGCTGATGGCCGCGATACGAAAACGGGGCATCGTTGACTCCTTCTTGGTTTTTTTGAACCCGGCATGGACACCGGGGAGTGCATGCTAGGTCGGGCCCGGGCGGGCAGCAAACAATGCCCCCGGACCAGTAAATGGTCGAAATTCACATTTTGTGGTCGACGGGGCGCGTGTGGTAGACGCGCGTACGCGGTGGGGTGGCCGGTTCGGTCCGAGGGTCGGCGGCGTTTGGTCATGGAGGCTTTCTTTTGCAGAATCGCGCCTGGCCCCACAAGACCCACAAGAAGGAGTGCGACATGAGGAGAGCAACGCCTGGCTGCCTTGCAGCCGCGGCAGCCCACGCGAGCCGCGACGCAGCCAGCTCGGCAACAGGCCGTTCGCGTAGAACGATGTCGATCCTTCGATGGGCTTCGGCGGCACTCCTTGCCTTCACGGCGCTGGGCGCTGCATGTGCCCAGGATGCATCCCCTGCCAGAGCTTCGGATCAGCAGGCGATCAAGGCCGCGAGGGAGAGCGATGGGGCGGCCATCTACAGCCCGTTCTCGGCGGGAGCGGACCGCAGGATCTCATCGCCGAAGCAGGCGCCGATCGAAGGACAAAGTCCCGACATGACGATGACGCTGCTGGCGGGGCTCGCAGGCGGCGCAGCCCTCGTCTGGCTCCTGCGCCAATAGTTGTCGGCGCCGATTGAATGTTGACCACCGCGTCAGGATTCCAGCGGAAGGACTTGAACCCCAGCATCGACCGCACGACACGCTTGATCGCGCGATGGTCTTGCTCCACGACGTTATTGAGGCATTTGCTCTGACGCAGATCGATGGCGACCCCGGCGTCATCGTTGACGCTCAGGATGGCGGCCGTGTTGGCACCGCTCTTGTCGACGGTGATCTTCTCGGGTACGCCATGCAGTCCGATGGCCTGTTCTAGGAAACGACGCGCGGCGGCGCGGTCTCTCTTGGCGCGCAGCAGAAAGTCAACTGTGTCACCGTCTCGATCCACGGCTCGGTACAGATACTTCCACTGGCCGGCGACCTTGATATAGGTTTCGTCCATTCGCCAACTCGTGCCCACAGGGCGTTTGCGCCGCCGGAACACCGACGCCAGTACGGGCAGGATCTTGATTGCCCAACGATGGACCGTGGCGTGATCGACAGATACGCCGCGCTCGGCCATCATCTCTTCAATGTGCCGCAGGCTCAGCGGATAGGCCACATACCACCGCACGCACACCAGCATCACCTCCAGCGGGTAATGCATCCGCTTGATCACCTTGCGCAGTGCCTCGATCACGATTTCGTCCAGTCAACAGTTCCGCATCAGCTTACCAACCTCGGCTTAGCGCGRCAGAACCATCTGCGCCGACCAGGGCAGTGTTGGCCCAGATGAAGCGGCCTTGATGCAGCCGCGCGCGCTCAGGTAGATCCCAATGCTGTCATGCATGAGGACCTTCATGCGGTTGGCTCGCCGCTTGGCGAATACGAAGCGACTTCCCATTTCGGGCTACGGCATCGGAGTGCCAAGATTGGCGTTTCGGAAAGTCAATCTGCAACCACGTTGGAAGGAGAAGTCCCATGCGG
>NZ_JBFUCI010000368.1:0-6486 GCF_056405335.1 Variovorax sp. P1_H12_2 | reverse complement strand
CACGAGGACTTCACGCCGCAYCCCGAGTCGCGGCTGATCTGGTGCCCCGACAACGGCCGCSAGCGCGTGGCCGCCTTCATCGACGGCGCGCAGCAYTCGCTGTGGGTGCAGAACGAGCGCTACCAGGACACCGTGATCATCGAGCGCCTGGTGCGGGCAGCGAYCCGCGGCGTCAAGGTCCACATCCTGACCAAGCCGCCGCAYTCGCTCAAGGCCGAGAAGCTGATCGAAGGGGTGGGCGGGCTGCGCATCCTGCAGGACGTCGGYGCCAAGGTGCACACCATGAAGCACCTGAAACTGCACGCCAAGATGATGCTGGCCGATGGTGARCGCGCGATYGTCGGCTCGATCAACCTSGCGCCGGGCAGCTTCGACGGCCGGCGCGAACTGGCGATCGAGAGCGACCATTCCGGKACGGTGCAGCGCCTCGAGGACACTGCGCGTCGCGACTGGGCGTCCTCGCACAAGATCGACCTCAGCGACGCCGGCCTTCTCCATGACCTGCAGAAGCGCCAGCTCGATCCGAGCAAGCTGGTGCTCAACGACGGCGGCGGCGGGCCCGTGGCGGACAAGCCGAAGAAGCACAAGGGAAAGAAGGACTGAATGGCGGCGACGTCTGCAACCGGTGCCCTGCCTCACGCCACACGAGATGCCATCGATCGTCTGATCCGGCGATGCATCCATTCGGGGTCATCGGAACGTGGCTTGATGTCCAGCAGTTTGCTGACATCGCGACGGCGCATCAGCTTGTCGAKCAGATATGCAAACTTCGATGTCCTCGGTCCGCTCTTTGCCGTCGATGTTAGGTGTCAGAGTCGATTCGATGGCGAACTCGAGGGCCCTCATTCGAGGAGATGCGCACGATGCATCGAAACCCGAGATGGGAGGTCGATGTGTCGATCGGTTGCGCCATGCGCGCGGCCGGCCGGTAGCGACGGCAGTAGCTCGGCGCGCACAGGTGCGAGCCGCCCTTCATGACCTTGCGCGGTATCGGCAACTGCGGCATCCCAGGATCGAAGCTCTGCGCCATCGATGCACCGCGTGGATTCAACGGGATGCAGCAGGACTTGAGCTGCTCTTCCGGGTGACGGGGCGCGTACCAGCTTTCCGTCCATTCCCAGACGTTGCCGATCATGTCGTAGAGACCGTAGCCGTTGGCGGGGAAGCTGCCCACGGGAGAGGTGCCGGCGAAGCCGTCCTCGGCCAGGTTCTCCCATGGAAACTCGCCCTGCCAGATATTGGCCTGATGACGCCCGCCGGGCGTGAGCTCGTCGCCCCAGGCGTACTCGGCGCCTTCCCGCCCGCCGCGCGCAGCGAACTCCCATTCGGCCTCGGTAGGGATTTGTTTATTGGCCCACTTCGCATACGCTTCGACATCGCTCCAGGCGAGATGCACGACGGGATGGTCGTCCTTTCCCGCGATGCTGCTGACCGGCCCTTGCGGATGGCGCCAGTTGGCATCGGCGACGAACTGCCACCACTGGAAATGATCGCGCAGGCTCACGCGATGAGGCGGCGCGACAAAGACCGATGAGGCCGCCTTCAACATCTCCGGCAGCGCACCGSGATAGTCCGCTGGATTGGGCGGTAGCTCGCAGAACGTGATATGGCCGGTGGCTTCCACAAAGACTCTGAACTGCGCATTGGTGATCGGGGTGGCGTCCATCCAGAAACCGTCGACCGTCACGCGATGGCTCGGCGCTTCCTCGGGGTAGTGACGATCCGAGCCCATGCGGAAAGTGCCGCCGGGAACCCATCGCATGCCGGGACAGGGGGCGACCGTTCCGTTGTTCGATGCGTCGTCTTCAGTCATCACGGAGGTCCTCAAAAAGGGTATTCAAGCTGCGTAAGGGGAGGATCTTGTGCATGGCGCGTGATCGGTTCGAGGCAAGCAGAGTGAAGTCATGTCGCCGACTTGGTCGCATGGCCTGTGTTGTAGCCGATTGTTTGAGATAACGATTCTTCACGAAGCATTACCCCATCCCCCTGTTCCAGGCCGACCCGGGTGCTGCGACATTTCTTCAAAGTAGCGTACGCCGCAGAGAATTCAGCATCGGACAGATACGCGATCATCTTGACCCATACTGGCTCGCTCCCTTTACGGCTGCTTGCAATGATGCGCGACGTCCATTTCTGGCCATTCCAGCTACGGCAAATCACGAATGGCCTGTCGACAGATGGAACGTCAAAAAATACCTGGGCTGCCTGTTCGGCTTGCCGATAGCGAATGCCCTGATTGCTGTTCGAACCCACGAGGTAGGAAGTCGGGTAGTCGCTGATACTCATCGATCTCGTTGACAAAACATGACTTCACGAGAGGGTCAGCAACTGCTGCCTTGAAGCGTTGACGACCTCGCATTTCTTGCACCTTCGGAGCCAGGTTCACTGCGCGCGCTTGTACGTTCCCGGCGGCAGGCACTTGCTGGCACCGGTGACCCTGAGTTCGGTGAACTGGAAKTCGGACTTGATGGTGTAGTCCTTACCGGCGTGCGAATGGCTCGCATGGGTGCGGGGGCGGAACTTCTTGTCGGGACACAGGCTGGACACAAACTCATTGCCCAGGCGGCCGCCGACGCGCCATTCGATCTTGGTATTGCCGCTCGCGTAGATTCCTTCGAAGTCGTCGTTCGCCAGCGTGCCGGTCGACACGGCGGCGAGGACGATGGACCCAAGGATCTGCTTTTTCATCTGGAACGCTCGCTGAGAAAGGGCATTCGCCAGGGGATCCCGACGAAGGCATCATCGCCTGGGCGTCGTCGCCTTGAGGCCGGGTCGGGCGTCAGCAAGGCTTCCAGCAAGTGGGTGTGCCCACAGATTACTTGGCGCCGACCATGTCAGGCGTGCCGCCGTTCGGGGTCGGCCGCTTGTTCGGATTCTTTGTCTCGCGTGCGTTGACGCGAGCCTGTCCGGCCGCCGCTGCCTTGCCTGTGCCGATGGCATCGTTCTGGGCAGACGTCGCCTCGTCATCACCCGGTTTCTTGACCTTGCCTTGCGGCCGAGCATCGACCTTGGACTGGGCGCGATCTTGCGGCTTGCTGTTGGTGATCACTTGTTCCTGCGACGAGGCACCGGCAGGATTCTGGGCATAGGCGCCAGCCGTGAACAGGCCGGCGATCAGGAGTGCGAGGATTTTGCTCATTGCGATGCCTTCAATGTTGGTGGATCAAGCGTCATTGTGTGAGTGGTCGCACGTCAATTCCATCCCGGCGGCTACCTAGCAGTACGTACGTGGAGAGAAGATGGGCCGCTCGTTGCTTCGGGAGTGAGTGTCGGGAGGTCTGCAGGCTCAGGAAGCCGTAGCGCGCAGTTCGCTGAACCTTCGTGCGAAGAGGGCCGACCACTTGTTGAACGCGTCTCGCGCGTAGGTCCAGCTTTGGAAGGAGCTGGCATAGCCATTGAGCCAGGCCTCCGTCGCGGTCGAGGCGCCGCTGTTGAGGTCGGCTGCGTACTTGAGGCCAATCTCCGTGTCCGCGCATTCGCCCACGACGGCGCCTGTGGCGCCATCCCTGAACTGCGCTTCCAGCCCGGTCTGTCCCATGTAGGGTGTCGAGCCCACGGGCCGACCGGTCGCTGCACCGGAGCCCATTTCCGCCACGAAACCGTAGGGCACCGCGGTACCCGCCAGGCTCTCGACGGTGTTGGTCGGCACCAGCGCCGTCAGGGCGAGCCGGATGCGCAGGACGCCAGAGCCGCTCGTCGTGACGATCTGCGCCTCGGGGGTCAGATCTCRCACCAGCGCCGCATGGAAATAGTCGATCAGCACCTTCAGATCGGTGGGATCGATCGGCCGCTGCTCGGCCGTAGGCTTGATGTAGACCTGGATCCGTTCGATCATGACCTTGTCATAGCGCTTCCAGTCGACCCCGGCCTGGCGCCAGCAGAGCAGGCCGCCGGTGGCGGCGACGGATTTCAGTTTTCCGGAATCGCTCAGAAAGCCCACATTGGCGACCTTGTCCTTCGCGTTCTCGGAGGCCACGACGTTGGTGCCGGCGCCGGGCCCCGCGCAGCCCGCGAGCCCAAGGACGCTGCAGACCAGGGCGGGAAGAAGGACCTGATGCAATTTCATGCTGACTTTCCGTTGAAAAAAGGAACCAAGCGCACAGCTCAGGGTGCGCCCACTACGCTGTAGTACACGCCATTCGCCCCGTAAAAAGGCCGGAACCAGCTGTCGCCATAGCGGTAGTAGTCCACGCCGTAGCGGTTCACCATCACCGCGCCCTCGGGCGGGCGGGCGTAGTTCACACCGATGGGATACACCGCGTGATTGGCGATCGCCATGCCGGCCGCCGCCCCCACGATCGTGCCTGCTGCCACCGCGCCCGCGCAGTCGTAGCAACCCGCGTGGTAATACGGGACCGCCACCGGCGCGTGATAGGGCGCATAGCCTGCGTACCCATACCCGGGAGGGCGATAGGTGCTGAAGCCGCCGGGGGTCGTATGCACTGCACCCATGCCGTAGGCGCCGGTGGTCGTGCCGCCCCAGCGATTGGTGTGGCTGGCCCAGCCAAAGCCGCCTTGCGAATGGCCACCKAACCGGTTGGCGCTGACCCAGGCCGCGGCCTGTGGATGGAATCCTGCGGCGAGCAGCAACGCGGCCGTCGCTGAAAGAAGGGTCTTGGCGATCGTCATCACTGAACTCCCTGCGCTGGTTTGACGACTCGCTTGGCAGGTGGCTTCGCTGCCGCCACGGGTTTGGGCGCTGCAAACTCGATCTTCTTCGCATTGACGGCACTCAGTGCGGCAAAGGCTTCGGCCGCAATCACGGGATCGAGTTTCCAGTTCGACAGTTCGACCTGGTGGCGCAGTTGCAGCGGATCGCCTCGGAACACGGCGCGCAGCTTGCGCGGCAGTTTGTCATCGGCCCCAAGCCAGATCTGCATGAAGACCTGATCGTTGGCGATCGCCACCATTTCCGTGGTGGTGCCGCCCACGACCTTCGACGGTCCAATGTAGAAGGCCCGGGCCAGCCCCTGGCTCAGGGTCTGGTACGGATCCGCTGCGAGGATGTCGGCAAAGGGGAAGTAGATGGCTGCGCGCTCGAAGGCCTGCTTCAGCATCGCGTCGATCGTCGGAGGGGCTGGCGAGACCGCCACCAGGTTCTCCGCGGGTGCGAAGGCCGTCATCGTCGTCCCGTCGTAATGGAACTCCGAAGCCGGGCCATCGCCGAGCGTCACGACTCGCAGCTTGTCCGGCCGCTGCAGCAACACCTCTGAACTGGTCGCGTACACGAGCGAAGGACCGACGCTGCTCGGGCTCTCGTAGCTCGCCACCGCCGTGAAGCCCAGCGACTTGGCGCCGGTGAGCGCGGCGCTCATGCCGCGCAGCAACTCGAGGGCCCTCTGTTCGAGCCGGGGCGCCTGCGCCACGGCCGCCTTGCTCGCGGGCGAGGCAGCCGGCTTCGAAGCTGGCTGCGCCTGCGCGGCCAGCCCCGTCGCCATCGCTGTCGCGAACAGCAGGCCGCGCATGGAGAATCGACGGACCAAGGGTCGTGCTCGGGTCATTTGACGCCTCTTTCGGGTTGTTCAAGCGCTCCTGCGCGACGCCGGAAGGTCGCACAGGATCCCGAAGCGTAGTCGGCACCCAGGCCGCCGAACATCGTGGCGAGCACGCGATCCGATACCGTGGCCCCACGCAGCGAAATAGGTGCGGCCACGTACGACTTCGGTTTCACTTGACCTCCGGGCACGCTCGGCATACTGCCGCATGCAACTGGCGCATGCTGACCGGTCGCTCGAGGAAATCGGTCGCATCCAGTCGGGCGATGTCGATCGCGCTACGGAACGCAGTGTGCGGACCCAGCACGATCACCGGAACGCCCACGGCCTCCGAGGACTCCATGGTGGGCGGCAGGACGAGCCGGGTCGATCCGAGCGGCCACTACTCCAGCGCCGAACTGTGAACCTCGGTGGTGAGGCCGATCGAGTTCACCAGTTCGCGCACCGAGTCGCGATTGGCTTCGTCGTCATCGATGATGAATACGGTGGGTTCGGTCGTGGTCTATTGGAGAATTGGAAGCGTGAAGCTCAACGAGGCTCCGCCGCCGGGATTGTGCGATGCCCAGAGTTTGCCGCCGTGGGCCTCGATCAGCTTGCGGCAGATGGCCAGGCCCACGCCGAGACCGCTCGACTTGGTCGAATAGAAGGATTCGAATACTCGCTCCAGGTGGCCTTCGGCGATGCCGACGCCACGGTCGGCGATATCGATCCGCACCTCGTCGCGCTCGCCGGCGCGGATCGCAATGGCGATCTCTCTTTCACCACCAGGTCGCGCGCCTTCGATCGCCTCCATGGCATTGCGCAGCAGATTCATGACGACCTGCTGAAGGTGCACTTCATCGACCCAAACCACCGGGAGGGGAGACGCGGAGGAAAACCGGATGCGGATGTCGCGGAGTTCGCAGTCCAACTTCAACATTTGGACGCTCTTTCTCACCGCGTGCTCCAAATCGATCGACTTCGAATCCGGTTCATGCCGCTGAGCCATGTT
>NZ_JBFUCI010000367.1:0-6541 GCF_056405335.1 Variovorax sp. P1_H12_2 | reverse complement strand
CCTCAAGGCCTTGAAGACGCAGCCCCCAGCCGCTGCGACACTTGGTCCGCGCACGCCTTGAGCGCGAGGGCCACCTCGCCGTCCCATTGGGTGTCGAAGGTCGCGGCCGGACCGATCGCCGTGACGGCCAGCACGATCGCCCCGGTGTGGTCGAAGGCCGGCGCCGACATCGCGTTGATGYCGGGCAGGATCTCGCCCTCGGAGCGGCTCAGGCCGTGGGCCCGCACCTCGTGCAACTGCGCCTCGAAGGCCTTCCAGCTCGGCAGCGGCTGCACCGGCGGCATGCCGCGCCGCAGCGGTGCGGTGGCAACGGCGCCTTTCTGCTCGCGCTGGCGCTCCTGTTCGAGCAGCTCCCGGACCACCGCAGGGTCGAGGTAGGCACCGAACAGCCGGCCCGAGGCCGTGTCGGTCAGCGAGAACACGGTGCCGTGCCGCATGTTCACGTGCAGCGGCGCCGGCGATTCGGCGATGCGCACGATGGTCGCGCCGCGGTCGCCCCAGACCGCGATCGCCACCGTCTGGCCGATCTGCTGCGCCAGCTCGGCGATCAGCGGCGTCGCGATGTGCACCGGATTGGCCTGCTGCAGGCTGATCAATCCCAGTTGCAAGGCGAGCGGTCCGAGCAGATAGTGGCCGGTGGTGCGGTCCTGCTCGATCAGCCCGAGGCGGCCGAAGCTGACCATGTAGGGGTGCGCCTTGGCGGCGGACATCTCGGCCTCGCGCGCCAGGTCCTTGAGCGCCATCGGCCGGCCGTGGTGCACCAGGGCGCGCAGCAGCTGGCCGCCCACCTCGATGCTCTGGATGCCGCGCTGTGCGCGATCGGAGTCAGCCGCCATCAGGTTCCGTCATTCGTTGATACAGAAGGCATTAGACATTAACTGATCCTCGAATTACACTCCGCGCATTCGTTCCATGCGAATTCGTTCACTTTAGACAAATTTCAGGAGACCCACGATGACCGAGACCAAGAAGTTCGCCAGCCAGGCCGATCTCGAAGAGAAACAGATCACCTTCAGCCAGATTTCGGAGCATGCCTGGGCCTACACGGCCGAGGGCGACCCCAACACCGGCATCATCATCGGCGACGACTGCGTGCTGGTGGCCGACACCCAGGCCACGCCGGCGATGGCCGCCGACGTGGTGCGCCGCATCCGCGAAGTCACGGACAAGCCCATCAAGTACGTGGTGCTCACGCACTACCATGCGGTGCGCGTGCTGGGCGCCGCGGGCTACAAGCCCGAGCACATCATCGCCAGCCAGGACACGCGCGACCTGATCGTCGAGCGCGGCGAGCAGGACAAGGCGAGCGAGATCGGCCGCTTCCCGCGCCTGTTCCAGAACGTCGAGACCGTGCCCCCAGGCATGACCTGGCCGACCATGACCTTCACCGGCAAGATGACGCTGTGGCTGGGCAAGCTCGAAGTGCAGCTGATCCAGCTCGGCCGCGGCCACACCAAGGGCGACACCGTGGTCTGGCTGCCGCAGGAGCGCACCTTGCTGAGCGGCGACCTGGTCGAGTTCGATGCCACCCCCTATGCCGGCGACGCCTACTTCCAGGACTGGCCGAAGACGCTCGACAACATCGCCGCGCTCAAGCCTGCCGCGCTGGTACCCGGCCGCGGCGCCGCGCTGACCACGCCCGACGAAGTGGCCAAGGGCCTGGCCGGCACGCGCAACTTCATCGCCGACGTCTACGCGAGCGTGCAGGAAGGCGTGAAGGCCGGGCGCGACCTCAACGCGGTCTACCAGGAGACCTACGCCAAGCTCAAGCCCAAGTACGGCCACTGGGTGATCTTCGACCACTGCATGCCCTTCGACGTCAGCCGCGCCTACGACGAGGCCTCGGGCCATGCCGACCCGCGCATCTGGACCGCCGAGCGCGACGTCGACATGTGGAAAGCACTCGAAGGCTKAAGCCATGGCAAGCCTCGCATCGACGGCCGGGGCGCCGGTCGACTACCAGTCCCTGCGCTTCGACTACAAGCGGCACGCCGACCAGGACGCGGCCACGCCGGCGCGCCATCCGGTCGTGGTGGTCGGCGCCGGCCCGGTGGGCCTGGCGCTGGCGATCGACCTGGCCCAGCAGCAGGTGCCCGTGGTGCTGCTGGACAACGACTGCACGCTGTCGACCGGCTCGCGCGCGATCTGCTTCGCCAAGCGCACGCTGGAGGTCTTCGACCGGCTGGGCTGYGCCGAGCCCATGGTGGCCAAGGGCGTCTCGTGGAATGTCGGCCGGGTGTTCTTCGGCGACGAGCAGGTCTACCGCTTYGACCTGCTGCCCGAGGCCGGTCACGAGCGCCCGGCCTTCATCAATCTGCAGCAGTACTACGTCGAAGGCTTCCTCGCGGAGCGCGTCGCCGAGCTGCCGCTGATCGACCTGCGCTGGAATAACAAGGTGGTGGGCATCGAGCAGGACGCCGACCAGGCGCTGCTGACCATCGAGACGCCCGAAGGCAACTACCGCCTGGCGGCCGGCTACGTGGCGGCCTGCGACGGCTCGCGCTCCAACCTGCGGCAACTGCTGGGCCAGGAGGCCAAGGGCCGCGTGTTCCGCGACCGCTTCCTGATCGCCGACGTGAACATGGACGCCGACCTGCCGACCGAGCGCCGCTTCTGGTTCGACCCGCCGTTCCATCCGGGCCAGAGCGTGCTGCTGCACAAGCAGGCCGACGGCATGTGGCGCATCGACTTCCAGCTCGGCTGGGACGCCGACCCGGTGGAGGAACGCAAGCCCGAGAACATCATCCCGCGGGTGCGCGCGCTGCTCGACAGCATCGGCCACGAACGGGTGCAGTTCGACATCGGCTGGGCCAGCGTCTACACCTTCGCCTGCCAGCGCATGGAGAACTTTCGCCACGGCCGCGTGCTGTTCGCCGGCGATTCGGCGCACGGCGTGTCTCCCTTCGGCGCCCGCGGCGCGAACTCCGGCGTGCAGGATGCCGACAACCTGGCCTGGAAGCTGGCCGCGGTGCTGCGCGGCGAAGCGCCCGATGCGCTCCTCGACAGCTACGCGAGCGAGCGCGAGTACGCGGCCGACGAGAACATCCGCAACTCGACCCGCGCGACCGACTTCATCACGCCCAAGAGCGAGGTCAGCCGGCTGTTCCGCGACGCGGTGCTGGAGCTTTCCAAGCGCCATGCCTTCGCGCGGGCGCTGGTCAACAGCGGGCGGCTGTCGGTGCCGAGCACCTTGCGCGACTCGGCGCTGAACACGCCGGACGTCGATGCGTTCGAAGGGCTGATGGTGCCCGGCGCGGCGGCGGCCGATGCGCCGATCGTCCGCGCCGGCGGCGCCAGCGGCTGGCTGCTGCGCGAACTCAGCCCGGCGGGTGCCGCAGCCACCCGCTTCACGGCCCTGGTCTTCGGCGAGGGCGCCGCCGCCGAGCGCAGCCTCGCGGTGCTGGCGCGCGTCGACGTGCCGCTGCACATCGTGCGCGTCGCAGGCAGCGGCGCCGGCGAACTCGCCGCCCAGCGTTACGACGCCCGGCCCGGCACCGTCTACCTGCTGCGCCCCGACCAGCATGTCTGCGCGCGCTGGCGCGAACCCACTTCCGAGGCCGTGCGCGCCGCGCGCGACCGCGCATTGGCGAAAAAGGCTAGAACGCCATGGACCTGATCACCACCCCGAACCTCGACGCGCCCGACGACTTCTACGAAGCGCTGATCGAAGCCCACCAGGGCCTGTCGAGCGACGAGAGCCATGCCTTCAACGCCCGCCTCGTGCTGGTGCTGGCCAACCACATCGGCTCGACCGACGTGCTGCGCCAGGCCTTCGAGGCGGCCGCGCCATCCCGTTGAGACTTCAAGAGAGCACACCATGACGAACGCATCCGCGGCCGAGCGCCGCTACCAGGGCGGCTTCGGCAACGAATACGCCACCGAGGCCGTCGCCGGCGCCTTGCCGCAGGGCCGCAACAGCCCGCAGCGCGCGCCCTTCGACCTCTATCCCGAACTGATCTCGGGCACCGCCTTCACCGTGCCGCGGCACCAGAACCGGCGTACCTGGCTGTACCGGCGCCAGCCCTCGGTGGTGGCCGGCCGCTACCAGGCCTATGCGCAGGCGCACTGGACCACCGGCGCCGATCGCGAGATCGCGCTGCCGCCCGAGCCGCTGCGCTGGGCGCCGATTCCGCTGGCCGATGGCGGCGTCGATTTCGTCGACGGCATGCACACGCTGGCCGCCAACGGCGACGCCGAGGCGCAGTCCGGCATCGGCGCCCTGGTCTACCTCGCGAGCCGCTCGATGGAACGCCGCGCCTTCGTCAACGCCGACGGCGAGATGCTGGTGGTGCCGCAGCAGGGCCGTCTCGTGATCACCACCGAGATGGGCGTGCTCGACGTCAAGCCCGGCGAGATCGCGCTGCTGCCGCGCGGGGTCGTGTTCAAGGTCGAGTTGCCGGACGGGCCTTCGCGCGGCTATGTCTGCGAGAACTACGGCGCCCAGTTCCGCCTGCCCGAGCTGGGGCCCATCGGCTCCAACGGCCTGGCCAACGCGCGCGACTTCCAGGCCCCGGTGGCGGCCTTCGAGGATGCCAGCGTGGCCTACGAGCTGGTCAAGAAGTCGGGCGGCCGCTTCTGGTCGGCGCCGACCAGGCACTCGCCCTTCAACGTGGTCGCCTGGCACGGCAACCTGGCGCCGGTGAAGTACGACACGGCCAACTTCATGACCATCGGATCGATCAGCTTCGACCATCCGGACCCGTCGATCTTCACGGTGCTGACCTCGCCCTCGGACACCCCCGGCACCGCCAACTGCGACTTCGCGATCTTCCCGCCGCGCTGGCTGGTGATGGAAGACACCTTCAGGCCGCCGTGGTACCACCGCAACCTGATGAGCGAATTCATGGGCCTGGTCTACGGCGAGTACGACGCCAAGCCCGGCGGCTTCAAGCCGGGCGGCGCCAGCCTGCACAACTGCATGGTGCCGCACGGCCCCGACGAAGAGGCCTTCGACAAGGCCAGCCAGGCCAACCTGGCGCCCCAGAAGCTGGACCACACGCTGGCCTTCATGTTCGAGAGCCGCTGGCGCTTCATCCCCACCGCGTTCGCGCTGCAAAGCCCGGCGCTCGACAATGACTACGCCGACTGCTGGGCCGGCCTCAAAGACCAATTCAAGCCATGACCATGCTGAACGCCACCCACGACCCGAAGCTGCGCAGCTGGGTCGCCTCGGCCAATGAGGCCGGCTGCGACTTCCCGATCCAGAACCTGCCGTTCGGCCGCTTCCGCGCCGCCGGCAGCAGCGAGGCATTCCGCATCGGCATCGCCATCGGCGACCAGGTGCTGGACCTGAAGGCGACCGGGCTGATCGACACCGACGACATGAACGTCCTGCTGGCCCAGGGTGTGACCGAGCGGCAGGCGCTGCGCGCCGCGCTCTCCGAAGGGCTGCGCGAAGGCAGCGCCAGGCAGGCCGAATGGGCCAAGGCCCTGAGTGCGCAGTCGGCGGTCGAGTTGACCGTGCCTTGCCGCATCGGCGACTACACCGACTTCTACACCGGCATCCACCATGCGACCACGGTCGGCAAGCTGTTCCGTCCCGATCAGCCGCTGATGCCCAACTACAAGTGGGTGCCGATCGGCTACCACGGCCGGGCGTCCTCGATCGCGGTCAGCGGCCAGTGCTTCAAGCGGCCGCAGGGCCAGACCAAGGCGCCCGATGCGCAAGCGCCCAGCTTCGGCCCCTCGAAGCGGCTGGACTACGAACTGGAACTGGGCTTCGTCGTCGGCCAGGGCAACGCGCTCGGCGAGCCGGTCGCGATGGCCGATGCCGAGTCGCACCTGTTCGGCGTCACCTTGCTCAACGACTGGTCGGCGCGCGACCTGCAGGCCTGGGAATACCAGCCCCTGGGTCCGTTCCTCTCGAAGAACTTCGCCTCCACGCTGTCGCCCTGGATCGTCACCATGGAGGCGCTGGCGCCCTTCCGCGCGAAGTTCGAGCGCCCCGCCGGCGATCCGCAGCCGCTGCCCTACCTGGACTCGCCGGCCAACCGCGAGCGCGGCGCGCTCGACATCACGCTCGAGGTCTGGCTCCGGACCGCGAAGATGCGCGAGGCCGGCGAGCCCGCGGTGCGGCTCACGCGCGGCAACACCGCCGAGGCCGCGTACTGGACCGCGGYGCAGCTGCTGACCCACCACACGGTCAACGGCTGCAACCTGCAGCCGGGCGACCTGCTCGGCTCGGGCACGCTGTCGGGCCCTAAGCCCGACGAGGCCGGTTCGCTGCTCGAACTCACGCTGGGCGGCAAGAATCCGATCACGCTGCCGAACGGCGAGCGCCGCACCTTCCTCGAGGACGGCGACACGCTGAGCCTGCGCGGCTACTGCGAGCGCGCGGGCGCGGCGCGGATCGGCCTGGGCGAGGTCAGCGGGACGGTGCTGGCGGCGGCCTGAGCGGCGCCCCGGCCCCTCACCAAAGGGCAATTTGCGAAATGGCGTCCAGCGGGCACTATCGGGCGATCCCCCGAAGGTGTCCCCATGGAACAAGCGCTGCACCTCCTCGCCGAACGTCTGTCGCAGACGCTCCAGTTCATCACCATGC
>NZ_JBFUCI010000366.1:0-6593 GCF_056405335.1 Variovorax sp. P1_H12_2 | reverse complement strand
GTGCAGGTAGTAGTCGACCCGGGCCATGAGCCGTTCGACTGAAGCTGCGAGGTCTGTTTCGTTCATCTTCCGCTCCTCCGAACCCGACTTGCCTCCGGAACAACTCCTGCAGAAGTCAACTGCCTGAGTTTGGTCATTATGTCTCCAGCTCGGCGGAATCCTCTGCGCCGATTATCGTGCTCGGCCAACAACCTGACGCGTTGGGCAGGTATTGAATTCTTTAGTGCTAGTTTCCTAGCGCAGCCGAAAGCGATTCCAGGTACTGGCCAGTCGGGAGGGTGGGGGCGGTGGCGCCACGGCCTGCGCACTTCCGGGTGGCGGCAGTTGGTGTCGCAGGCTGTGCGCCACCTGCACGCAATCCTTGATGTGCAGTTCGCCCAGGGAGCGCAGCGCCGCGTAGCTCAGCGTGGCGGAAACCACCTGGCCTGCGATAGGCACGAATTTGGCGGCCTGGCTGGCGGTCAGCTTGACCCCCGCATGGCGCGCCAGCGCGACCAGCAAGTCACGCGTGACTAGGCGTCCCACCAGCAGCGCGCCGACCGTCGCGGCCGCTTTCCGGATGGTTTCGCGCTCGTTCGGCGCCATGCGCTCGACCTGGGTCACCGACAGGCCGAACTCGGCGCTGATCTGCGGCACCACGCGCGCCAGCAGGGCCGCGTCGGCGGCCCAGTCGATGCCGGGCAGCGGCACGACGCCCACCATGGCAGCCATCATGGCCTTGCGCCCGAGCAGGCGGCGACTGCGCCGAATGGCCGCAATCAGCTGTGGATCACCTTGAGCGAGTTCGATGGCGGAGGGCATGCCGCCTGCATTATCAGGCGGCGAGCGCCTCGAGCTGGTCCGACAGGGCCAGCCAGCGCTCTTCGAGCCGGGCGATCTCGTCGCCGAGCGTCTTCAGCCGCTTGCCGGCTTCGGCGATCTCCGGCGCCGGCAGGGGTTGCGCGAGGCGCTGCTCCAGCGCCGTCTTTTCGCTGCTCGCCGCGGCCAGGCGCTGGTCGATCTGGGCCAGTTCGCGCTTGAGCGGCTTGGCTTGCTCGCTGCGCTGCTGGCGCTCCTGCGCATCCTGCTTGCGCTGGTTCTTGCCGGAGGCGACCTCGGTGGCGGCCTTCTCGACCTTCGCCGCCGGCGCAACCGCCTCGACCTTGGGGGCCGCCGGTGCCGCCGCGTCGCGATTGGCCACCTTGGCTTCCTCGCGCAGGCGTTTGGCTTCGTCGAGGAGGTAGCGCTGGTAGTCGTCGAGGTCGCCATCGAAGTCGGTGATGACGCCGCGGCCGACCAGCCAGAATTCGTCGCAGACCGAGCGCAGCAGCGCACGGTCGTGGCTCACCAGCATCAGCGTGCCTTCGAACTCGTTGAGCGCCACGGCCAGCGCCTCGCGGGTGGCGAGGTCCAGGTGGTTGGTGGGCTCGTCGAGCAGCAGCAGGTTGGGCCGCTGCCAGACCATCATGGCCAGCACCAGTCGCGCCTTCTCGCCGCCGCTCATGGTGCCGACGGCCTGCTTGACCATGTCGCCGCTGAAGTTGAAGCTGCCGAGGAAACCGCGCAGGTCCTGCTCGCCGGTGCGCTCCTTGACGTTCGAGCCGAGTTCGCGCGCCATCCGCACCATGTGCTCGAGCGGGTTGTCCTGCGGCCGCAGCACGTCGAGTTCCTGTTGCGCGAAGTAGCCGATATTGAGCCCCTTGCCCTCGGTCACGGTGCCCGCGAGCGCGCCCATCTCGCGTGCGATGGTCTTGACCAGCGTCGACTTGCCCTGGCCGTTGGCGCCAAGGATGCCGATGCGCTGGCCGGCCAGCACCGAGCGGTTGACGCCGCGCAGGATGGTCTTCGGCGCCTCGCCTTCGACCTGGTAGCCGAAGCTCGCGTCGCTGATCGACAGCATCGGATTGGGGATGTTGCCCGGCTCCTTGAATTCGAAAGTGAAGTCGGCCTCGGCCAGCAGCGGCGCGACCTTTTCCATGCGCTCGAGCGCCTTGACCCGGCTTTGCGCCTGCTTGGCCTTGCTGGCCTTGGCCTTGAAGCGGTCGATGAACTTCTGCAGATGGGCGATCTTGTCCTGCTGCTTGGCGAAGGCCGACTGCTGCAGTTCCATCTGCTGCGCACGCAGGGTCTCGAAGGCGCTGTAGTTGCCGCCATAACGCGTGAGCTTGGCCTTTTCGATGTGCAGCGTGACGTCGGTCACGGCGTCCAGGAATTCCCGGTCGTGGCTGATCACGATCATGGTGCCGGCGTACTTCTGCAGCCAGGCTTCGAGCCAGACCAGGGCATCGAGGTCCAGGTGATTGGTGGGTTCGTCGAGCAGCAGCAGGTCGCTCGGGCACATCAGTGCGCGGGCCAGCTGCAGCCGCATGCGCCAGCCGCCCGAGAAGCTGTTGACGGGCTGGTCCAGCTCATGGGCCTTGAAGCCCAGGCCCAGGATCAGCGACTGCGCGCGCGGCACGGCGTCGTGTTCGCCGGCATCGGCCAGGTCGGTGTAGGCATGGGCCAGCGCCATGCCCATGTCGTGGTCGTCGGGGTCGGCCTCGTGGCCGGCCTCGGTCTGGGCCAGCACCGCGCGCAATTCGACCAGCCGGGTGTCGCCGCCGACCACGAAGTCGGTCGCCGGCTCGTCGGTCTCGGGCATGTTCTGCGCGACCTGGGCCATGCGCCATTGCTTGGGTAGGGAGAAGTCGCCGCCGTCTTCATGCAGGGTCCCGTTGAAAAGCGCGAACAGGGTGGACTTGCCGGCGCCGTTGCGCCCGACCAGGCCGACCTTTTCGCCGGGGTTGATGGTGACGCTGGCGCCGTCGAGCAGCACTTTGGCGCTGCGGCGCAGGATGACATTCTTGAGATTGATCATTTCGGTGCCCGCCGGTGGCGGGCATTTCAGAGGAGAGATTCGCGCGGGATCAGAAGGACCTGGTCCTCGCCCGCGCTGGTGGCGAGCCAAACCACTTCGAGCTGCGGGAATGCAGCCTCGAAGTGCGCGCGCTCGTTGCCGATTTCGAGTACCAGCACGGCGGCGTCGCTCATGCGGGCCGGTGCGTCGGCCAAGAGCCGGCGGATGAAGTCCATGCCGTCGGCGCCGCCGGCCAGCGCAAGCTCGGGCTCGGCGCGGTACTCGGCGGGAAGGACGTCCATGCTTTGGGCATTGACGTAGGGTGGGTTGCAGAGGATCAGGTCGTAG
This sequence comes from Variovorax sp. P1_H12_2, assembly GCF_056405335.1. Lineage (NCBI taxonomy): Bacteria > Pseudomonadati > Pseudomonadota > Betaproteobacteria > Burkholderiales > Comamonadaceae > Variovorax > Variovorax sp. P1_H12_2. The sequence goes on along the minus strand of NZ_JBFUCI010000366.1, from coordinate 3,430 downwards.
GGACCACGCACGCTGGCGAGTCCGTCGGATTCGAGCAGCGTGATGCGCTCGTCGAGCTGGTGACGGGTGACGTTGATCGCGGCCACTTCGAGCGCGGTGGTCGACAGGTCGGCCGCGTCGACCGAGATGTCCGGGTAGGTCAGCGCCGCCAGCACCGCGAGACTGCCATTGCCGGTGCACAGGTCGAGCACCCGGCGCGTGTGCTCGCCGAGCCAGGGGTCGATGCTGCCGTCGGCCAGCAGCTCGGCGATGAAGCTGCGCGGCACGATGGCGCGCTCGTCGACGTAGAAGGGCACGCCCTGCAGCCAGGCTTCCTTGGTCAGGTAGGCCGCCGGCTTGCGGGATTCGATCCGCTGCGCGAACAGGTCGGCGATGCGGGCCGCGTCGGCGGGCGATACCGGCCGCTCGGCCACCCCATCGAGCTCGTCGAGCGGCAGGCCCAGGCGCCAGAGCACCAGCCAGACCGCTTCGTCGAAGGCGTTGTCGGTGCCGTGGCCGAAACCCACGCCGGCATCGGCCAACTGCTTCGCGCCGGCCTCGATCAGTTGCATCACGGTGCTCATGGCAACAGCAGCGCTTCGAGCCTGTCCAGCGTGCGGCGATAGATGTTCTTGAGCGGCTCGATGTCGGCCACCGCGATGTGTTCGTCGATCTTGTGGATGCTCGCGTTGACCGGGCCCAGTTCGACCACCTGCTTGCAGATCTTGGCGATGAAGCGAGCGTCGCTGGTGCCGCCGCTGGTCGAGAGTTCGGTCTCGATGCCGGTCTCGTCGCGGATCGCCAGCTGTACCGCCTCGACCAGCTGGCCGGGCACCGTGAGGAAGGGCAGGCCGCCGACGGTCCAGGCGAGGGTGTGGTCGAGGCCGTGGGCGTCGAGCACCGCCTGCACGCGCTGCTGCAGCGACTCGGGCGTGGACTCGGTCGAGAAGCGGAAATTGAAGTCGATCACCGCCGCGCCCGGGATCACGTTGCTGGCGCCGGTGCCCGCGTGGATGTTGCTGATCTGCCAGCTGGTCGGCTGGAAGTGGTCGTTGCCGGCATCCCAGCCGCCCGCCGCGTTGATCGCGACCAGTTCGGCCAGCGCCGGCGCGAAGGCGTGCACCGGGTTCTTCGCCAGGTGCGGGTAGGCGATGTGGCCCTGCACGCCCCGGACCGTGAGCTTGCCGCTCATGGTGCCGCGGCGGCCGTTCTTGATCATGTCGCCGCAGCGTTCGACCGAGGTCGGCTCGCCGACGATGCAGTAGTCGATCGCCTCGCCGCGCGCGGCCAGCGTGTTGCAGACCACCACCGTGCCGTCGACGCCGGGGCCTTCCTCGTCGCTGGTGAGCAGCAGGGCCAGCGTGAGGCGCGGATCCGGCGTCGAGGCGAGAAACTCCTCGATCGCAACCACGAAGGCCGCCAGCGAGGTTTTCATGTCGCAGGCGCCGCGGCCGTACAACCGGCCTTCGCGGTGCGTCGGCGCGAACGGGTGGCTCGCCCACTGTTCGAGCGGTCCGGTCGGCACGACGTCGGTGTGGCCCGCGAAGGCCATGGTCTTCGTCGGGCCGCCCGCGGCGCCGGCGCGCACCGCCCACAGGTTGGTGACGCGAAAGTCGGCCGGGCCGCTTTCGATGGTTTCGAGCCGGAAGCCGAGCCGCACCAGGCGCTCGCCGAGGATCTGCTGGCAACCTCCGTCGTCGGGGGTGACCGAGGGGCGGGAGATCAGTTGTTCGGCAAGCTGGAGCGTTCGGGACATCGACAGGGCAGGTGGATCAGGGACGCACGTCGAGCGTGATGTCCGTGAAGGTGGGTTCCTCGAGCTGGTCGAGGAGGGAGCGTTCTTCGCTGCGCGCGGGCGGCGCCTTGCGGTTCTGCAGGCGCCACATCAGGTTGGTCGGCGAATCGGCCTGGGACAGGCCTTCCTCGCGGGTGACCAGATTTTCGGTGATCAGGCGCGCGATGTCTTCCTCGAAGGTCTGGGAACCTTCGGCCATCGATTGTTCCATGGCTTCCTTGACGGCCGAGAAGTCGCCCTTGCCGATCAGCTCGGCCACCAGGGCGGTGTTCAGCAGCACTTCGAGCGCCGGCACGCGGGCGCCGCCGGGCGTGCGCAGCAGGCGCTGGGCCACGATGGCGCGCAGGGCGCCGCTGAGGTCGCCCAGCAGCGTGGCGCGCACTTCCACCGGATAGAAGCTCAGGATGCGGTTCAGCGCCCGGTAGCTGTTGTTGGCGTGCAGCGTGGCGACGCAGAGGTGGCCGGACTGCGCGTAGGCGATCGCGGCGGTCATGGTCTCGCGGTCGCGAATCTCGCCGATCTGGATCACGTCGGGCGCCTGGCGCAAGGCATTCTTGAGCGCGACCTGCAGCGACTGGGTGTCGCTGCCGACGTCGCGCTGGTTCACCATCGACTTCTTGTTGGTGAAAGTGAATTCGATCGGCTCCTCGACCGTGAGGATGTGGCCGGTGGCGTTCTCGTTGCGGTAGTCGAGCATCGAGGCCAGCGTGGTGCTCTTGCCGGCGCCGGTGGAGCCGACCATCAGGATCAGGCCGCGCTTCTCCATCACCAGCGTCTTGAGGATCTCGGGCAGGTTGAGCTCCTCGAAGGACGGGATGGTGGATGCGATGTGCCGCACCACCACCGCATAGCTGCCGCGCTGGCGCATGGCGCTGATGCGGAAGTTGCCCGAGCCCTCGAGCGCGATCGCCATGTTGAGTTCGCCGGTGCGTTCGAGTTCGGCGATGCGGCTCTCGTGCACCACTTCGCCGAGCAGGCTCAGCGGCGCCTCGGGCGGCAGCACCTGGGCGTTGATCGGCATGCAGTTGCCGTTGATCCGGATCAGCGCCGGGGAGTTGGCCGAAAGATAGATGTCCGAAGCCTTGCGTTCGGCCATCAGACGAAGAATTCGCTCCATCATGTTCATTCGGCTTTCTCCTCAGCGTTGTGTTTCTGGAACTCCGGGCTTGCCAGAGCCGCCCCCTCAGGCGGCCGGGGCTCTCAATCGCGCAGCAGGTCGTTCAGGGAGGTCGTCGAGCGCGTCTTGGCATCGACCTTCTTCATGATGATCGCGGCGTAGGTGTTGTACTTGCCGCCCGGCTTGGGCAAGGTGCCCGCCACGACCACCGAGCCGGCCGGCACGCGGCCGAAGCTGACGGTGTCGGTGGCGCGGTCGTAGATCGGGGTGCTCTGGCCGATGAACACCCCCATCGACAGCACCGAGTTCTCTTCGACGATCACGCCCTCGACGACTTCCGAGCGGGCGCCGATGAAGCAGTTGTCCTCGATGATGGTCGGGCCGGCCTGCAGCGGCTCGAGCACGCCGCCGATGCCGACGCCGCCCGACAGGTGCACGTTGGCACCGATCTGGGCGCAGGAGCCGACGGTGGCCCAGGTGTCGACCATGGTGCCTTCGCCGACATAGGCGCCGATGTTGACGTAGGACGGCATCAGGAT
>NZ_JBFUCI010000365.1:0-6687 GCF_056405335.1 Variovorax sp. P1_H12_2 | reverse complement strand
GGCAACCCAGCGTACGGGATCGGCTGCTCCGACGCAAGCCGGCTTCCACTTGCCGGAGAATGGCCCCATGGAACCGTCGCCCGATCCCGCATCCGACAACGCCGGCTACGGGCGCCGCCGCGCGTTCATGGCCGTCAAGATCCCGGTGGTCGAGGGCGTGGACGACCGTTGGCACCAGCGCGAGGAGCGCATCGACGAGGCATTGCGGGCCCGGGGCATCGGCTCGGTGCTCGGCTGGGGCGATTCGCTCGGCGACGCAGCGCCCGGCGGGCCGCGCCGAGTCGCGTTCGTCCGCGTCGACATCGATGTCTCGGACATCGCCGCGGGGCGGGTGCTGTTGCAGGCCGCGCTGCCGGTGATCGGCCTGCCGGCAGGCACCGAGATCCACTATTCGATCGGGCGCCTGCGCTTCGCCGACATCTATGCGCCTCCCGACTGGCTGCAGGAGCGGCCGCAGGCCTAGGGCCTGTCCACGCCAATACCGGAGTCCCGGAGGGCTGCGACCTGTTGCGCATACGCGCTGTCGATGCGCTGCAGCCGGGCCTCGCGCGCGGCCTCGTTGACCCACTGCGCATTGAGCGCGCTCTGCCTGGCGAGCTGGTATTGCAGCTTGGCGGCCGGCAGCAGCGCCTTGTTGTCCGCGGCGGCGTAGCCCAAAGCGGCATGCAGCGACTTCAGCACCGCGCGCTGGGCCTCGGCACGCGGCCCCCGGCCCTGGCCGTAGCCCACCAGGAATCTGCGCAGCTTCTTCTGGAACTCCACCGGAAAGTCGCTGCGCATCACGAACTGCGCCTGCGGCGTCGGGTCGGAACGCCAGACCACCTGCAACCGATCGGCCTCGACCGGAAACTGCTGCCTGAAGCGCTCGAAATCGGTCGTGTTGTTGGTCGCCACGTCGGCATCGCCGTTGGCCACCGCCAGGGCCGTGGCCTGGTGGGTGCCGACGATCTCGCTGCGGAAGCGGGTCTCCATCACGATCCGGTTCGGCAGGAAGAGCTGGACCTGCGGCAGGATGAAGCCCGACACCGACCGGTTGTCGCCGCGCGCCAGGCGCCATTGCTCGGGATGGGCCAGCAGGTCCTCGAGCGTGTTGCGCGGACCCGCCCGGCGAACCAGCAGCACGGCGCGATGGTCGGGCGCGCCCGCATGCCGCCGCACCTGGGCCAGCACGTTCATGTGGCGCTGCGACACGGCATCGAGCGCAAGCTGGGCCGACAACAGGCTCAGATCGACCTGCCGGCGCCGGATGGCCTCGTCCAGCGACGCATAGCTGGCCGCGGAATGGACCGTCACGGGCCGGCCGATCGCGCGGCTCAGGTCAGCCAGGAACGGCGTCCAGCTTTCGCGCGACTCGACCACGCCGCCGACCGGCAGGACGCCGAAGCGCAATTCGGTGGCCGGGGCGCGGCCCGCCTGCGCCCCGGCCGCCGCGTGCCAGGCCAGCACGGCCGCCAACGCGAAGCGGCCTGCCCGCAGCCAGAGCCCGCGGTTCACGGCCGCGTTCAAGGCGCGCCCGCGCGCAGTGCAGCCGCCTGTTCGGCGTAGAGGGTCTCGATGCGCTGCAGCCGGGCCTGGCGCGCGGCCTCGTTGACCCACTGCGAGGTCATGGCGCTCTGCCGCGCGAGCTGGTAGGCCAGCTTGGCGGCCGGCAGCAGCGAACTGTCGTCGGCCGCGACGAAGCCGGCCAGGTCGTGCAGCGATTTCAGCACCGCGCGCTCGCTGTCGCCGCGCGGGCCCTTGCTGCGGGCGTATTCGATCAGGAACTGCTGCACCTTCCGCTCGAACGCGGGACCATAGTCGCGCCGGATGACGATCTGCGCATGCGGGATCAGCTCCGACTCCCAGATCACCTGCAGCCGCTCGGCCTCGGCCGGGAACTGCTGCCGGAAGCGCTCGAAGTCGGCCGTGTTGTTGGTGGCGACATCGGCCTCGTCGTTCGCCACGGCCAGCGCGGTCATCTGGTGCGTGCCCACCAGTTCGCTGCGAAAGCGGGTCTCCATCGCGATGTGGTTGGGCAGGAAGAGCTGCAGCTGAGGCACGATGAAGCCCGACACCGAACGGCTCTCGCCGCGCGCCAGGCGCCAGTTCTCGGGCTCGGCCAACAGGCCCTTGAGGGTGCTGCGGGGGCCTGTCTTGCGCGCCAGCAGCAGCGCGCGGTAGCCGGGCAGGCCGTCATGGCGCGTGACCTGGGCGAGCACCTTCATGCGCCGCAGCGTCACGGCATCGAGCGCCATCTTGCCGGACAGGAAGGCCATGTCCACCTGGTTGCGCTGTATCGCCTGTTCCAGGCCTTCGTACGAGGTCACCGACAGCATCGTGATCGGACGCCCGATGGCACGCCGCAGGTCCGCGAGCAGCGGCTCCCAGTCGTTGCGCGACTCGAAGGCACCGCCCAGCGGCAGGATGCCGAAGCGCAAGGGCGCCGGACCGGCGGCATCGGCCGCGCCCGCCGTCTGCGCCGGCACCGCGAGCGGCCAGCCGAGCAGCAGCGCCAACGCGCCGCGCGCCACCCAGGCGCCGACGCGCCGCGTCCTGGCCCGGAACGGACCTGGCAGAGACGCCACGCAAGCAAGGGGGGCGCTGGATGCGCAACGGACAGGAACCTGCATTTTTCTGGAACGCGTGGGCCCGACGAGCCCGAACGGGCTGGTCAAACGAGTGCGCTCTACAACACAATTAGAAACCAACTTAAGCATTCATCGTGTCATTTTCCTCAACCCACACGCATTTGTCGGCCCTCGACAGGCGGATCGCCGCCCCCGCCCTTCCTCCATGAGCTGGTCCTTCCGCGCCCTTCGCCTGCTCGCCGGCCGCCTGACCCTGGCGCAGCAGCTCGTGCTGCTGGCGCTGCTGCCGGCGACCGTGGCGACACTGGGCGCGATCGCGGTGCTGACACGCCAGCACCTCGCGAACCTGACCGAGCTGATGCGCGCCAATGCCCAGACCGTGGCCCTGCAGGTCGCGACCGTGGCCCAGTCGCAGATCCAGCACATGGACCGCCGGGCGCTGCAGCGCACCGCCCAGTCCGGCAGCACTCAGCCGCATGTGCAGCATGTGCAGATCTGGTCGGAAGAGGGCGAAATCCTCGCCAATGCGGACACTACGGACCTGCGGCGTGGCGAAGGCCTTCAGGTGGTCGCGCCGATCACCGGCGACGACGGCAGGCACACCGGCAAGGTGATGGTCGAGATGAGCCTGGACGCGGTGAGCAACGCCAAGAGGGCGGTCTGGTTCAACGTCGTGCTGGTGCTCGGCGCCAGCCTGGTCGGCGTCGGGCTGGCGGGCTGGTGGGCGGCGCGCCGCATCAGCGCACCGATCCAGGCGCTCGGCGAAGCGGTCGACCGGCTCGGCGCCGGCGAGGATGCCCAGGTGGAAGTGGAAGGCACGACCGAGGTTCGGCGGCTGCAGCACGGCTTCAACCTGGCGGCGCGTGCGCTGCTGGAAAGCCGCAACCAGCTCGAAAGCCGCATCGTCCACGCGACCGCCGAGCTGGCCAGCAAGAACCAGCAGCTCGAGGTCGCGAGCCAGGCCAAGACGCGGCTGCTGGCCGCTGCCAGCCACGACCTGCGCCAGCCGCTGCATGCGCTCACGCTGTTCTCCGACGGGCTGGCCAACGGCGAGACCGATCCGGTGCGGCTGCAGCGCATCGGCCACATCCGCGAGTGCGTCGAATCGCTGGACCGGCTGTTCTCCGAGCTGCTCAACCTCTCGCAGCTCGACGCCGGCGTGCTGCAGCCGCATTGGACCGATTTCGCGCTCGACAGCCTGTTCGACGAGATCAGCCGCAACTTCCGCGCCGTGGCCGAGCAGAAGAACCTGCGGCTGGTGGTGCGCAAGACCGACGCCTGGGTGCGCTGCGACTACGTGATGCTGTCGCGCATCCTCAACAACCTGGTGTCGAACTCGCTGCGCCACACCGCGGAGGGCGGAATCCTGGTGGGTGCGAGGCGCCGCGGCAAGGCGATCCGGATCGACGTCTGGGACACCGGCATCGGCATCGCGGCCCACCACCAGCCGCGGGTCTTCGAGGAGTTCTACCAGGTGGATCCGCAAGGCCGGCAGGGCAGCCGCGAGTCACGCGGCATGGGCCTGGGCCTGGCCACTGTGCAGCGGCTCGCGGCCCTGCTCAACACGCGGGTCGAACTCAGTTCACGGCCGCACAAGGGCACCTGCGTGCGCGTGCCGGTGCGCTCGATCGGACCCGCGCCCGCCTTGGCGATGCCGCTCGCGGAACTCCCCGGCATGCCGACCGAGGACGAAGTCCAAGCCCGGGCCAGCCTGGTCGGTGTGGTGGTGCTGGTGATCGACGACGAGCGCACCATCCTCGAGGGGCTTCAGGTCGTGCTCGCGAACTGGGGCGCGCAGGTGCTGGCCGCCCAGAGCCGCGCCGAGGCCCTGGCGCTCGCCGATGCCTGGGATCGCCCGCCCGACGTGGTGCTGAGCGACCTGCTGCTGGAGGGCGGCGACAACGGGCTCGACGTGCTCGCCGCCCTCGCGCGCCACCCCCGCGGCATCGGGCCGTCGACCGCGCGCCTGCTGGTGACCGGCGAGACCAAGCCCGACCGCCTGYGCGAAGTCGCCGGCGCCGGCGTCGCGGTCCTCTACAAGCCGGTCTCGCCGCGCGTCCTGCGCCAGGCGATTCAGGCTCAGATGGCCGCGGTGCGCGTCGCCCTCGCGACCCCGGCGTAGGCGCCGTACGTCGTCAGACATAGACCGACAGGCTGCGGAATTTCGCCCTCCGCCCCCCAATGCGCCGCCACCGCGGGTGGACATAAGCCCTCTGCCTTATCGCGCCCAAACAGCCGCCTTCGTACATTGGCTCCATCGCCCTCTGCGGATGCAGTCCATGTTTTCGACCCGTCTCCCCACGCTGCCTGGCCTGCAGCGCGCCATTGCGGCCATGGCCTGCGCGGTCCTGCTGTGCGGCGGCGTCCAGGCGGCCGGGCTCACCGTGCTGATGGCTGACGAAACGGCCGCCCACATCGAATTCGTTCGTCAACTGCGGGAAACGCAGGACGCCGGCAGCCGCTTCGACCTGATCCACCTGGTGGCCGGCGAACCCGCCGGCGAGGACCTCGCGGCGGCCCCGAGGCCGGCCGGCATCACGATGGCCGTCGGCATCACGGCGGCGCGCTCGGCGATCGAACGGGCCGGCCAGGATCCGCTGGTGCTCGCGATGCTGAGCCGGCTCGACTACGAGAGCCTCAAGGGCACGGCGGCGCTCCGGCGCCCGGAGCGCCGGATCGGCGTGCTGCTGCGCGAGCCCGCGATGGCAGACCAGCTGGCGCTGATCGATGCGGTGCTGCCCGCAAAGCGCCGGCTGGGCGTCGTCGCGACCGCGGAGTCGGAGCCGATCGTGAGCGAACTGCAGCGTGCCGGCCAGGGCTGGGACCTGCAGCTCGAATACGCGCCGGACGCCACGTCGCTGGCGGCGGTGCTGCGGCTGCTGGTGTCGCGCAGCGACGCGCTGCTGGTGCTGCCCGACAAGATCGGCGACAGCCAGGCCGCCACGCTGGCGGTCCTGCGCGCCGGTGCCGCTGCCGGCCTGCCGGTGTTCGGCACCAACGAAGGTTTGGTGCGTTCCGGCGGCCTGGCCGCCGCGGTGTCGACGCCGCGCCAGCTCGCACAGCAGGCGCGCGCCCTGGGCCGCAAGCTGGCCGCAGCCAACGGCGCCGCCAGCGTGTGGGTCGAGGCCGCGACGCCGGCGACCGTGCGCGTCAACACCACCGTGGCCCGCGGACTGGGCCTGCGCCTGCCTGACGAACGCGACCTGACCGCCGGCGTGACCGGTGTTCGATGAGCGCCGCCGCGACATGACCGCGCCCAGCCATCGCCTGGAGGTGCCCGCCGCTGCCGTCGGGCCGAACGATCCGGCGCTGGCTGAGCACAGCGCGCTGGTGGTCGGGGGCAGCCTGCATCGCGACCTGTTCCGGCTGGGCGTGGTGCCGTGCGCGGCGGTCGCGCTGGCGCTCACCGCCTGGTTCACCCACGGCCGGCTGGCCACGCTCGAGACCGCGTTCGATGCCGAGGGCGAGGCGGTGGCGCGCCAGGTCGCGGCCATGTCCGACCTGAGCCTCTACGCGGGCGACCTGCCGGCGCTGCAGAACGTCGCCAATGCCGCGCTGCGCGGCGGCCAGGTGACGCGGGTCGAGATCAGCAACAGCGCCGGCGTCTATGTGACGGCCGGCCCGAAGACCGCCTCGCTCGCGCAACTGCGGATGTTCACCGCGCCGGTCACGCTGCGCGAGGCCTCGCGCACGAGCGCCTTCGCGCCCGCGGGGTCGACGGCGGCCGGCGAGACGCCGATCGGGCTGGTCCAGACCTTCCGCGACACCACCGCCCACGCGCGCGAACGCACACTTTCGCTGATGGCGGGCATCGGCATCGCGATGATCGCGCTGCTGGTCGCCTGGGCCTGGGTGCGCCATACGGCGCGCGCCGTGGCGCAGCCGCTGCGCCGCATCTCGCGCACGGTGGCGGCGCTGGAGGCCGGCCGCTTCGATGCGCGCTGCAACGTGGTCGGCCCGCAAGGCGCCGAGGACAGCCCGGCCGGGCGCGCTCGGCGCCCCCCGCACGAGTTCGCCAACCTCGCGCACGACATCAACCGACTGGCCGAGCGCCTGCAGCGCAATCGCCAGCAAAGCGAGGACCGGGTGCGCGAAGCCACGGCCGTGGCGCTGCAGCGCA
>NZ_JBFUCI010000364.1:0-6689 GCF_056405335.1 Variovorax sp. P1_H12_2 | reverse complement strand
GTGGTCGGCGGCGTGGGAACGATCTCGGGCGCGCTGTAYGGCGCCCTGTTCATCATGTTCGTGCCGACCGCGGCCGAGAAGATCTCGAAGGCCGCGCCATGGGCCATCTATGGGGCGGTCCTGATCCTGTTCGTGTTCCTGCTGCCCGGCGGGGTGGCGAAGCTGCTGCGCAAGCGCTCCTGATTCGCGCGCAGGCACCGGCGGGCGGGCTCCGCACCATGCCGGTGCCCTGCCGAAGGGCGGCCCATGATCTGTAGCTTGTCCTCAAATGTCCCATTGACAGAACATTGGAAGTGCTCAACCATCGCGGGCATGTCGCAGATGCCCTTGCCGAAGTACCACCAGATCTATCTGGTGCTGCGCGAGCAACTCGACGAGGGGCGTTTCGCCGAAGGCCTGCCGGGCGAACTGGCGCTGATGGAGCAGTTCGGCGTGGCCCGCGTCACCGTGCGGCGGGCGCTCGGCCAGCTGTCCTCCGAAGGCCTGATCTCGCGCAACCCCGGCCGGCGCACACGCCCCGTTCCGCCGGCATCGGGGGCCGAGCCCCGCGCGGGTGACGGCATGGCGCGCGCCAACCTGCGCGGCCTGCTCGAGAACCTGGTGACCATGGGCCTGCACACCTCGGTCAAGGTGATCGACGTGGCGACGATTTCGGCCTCGGCCCAGGTCGCCGAAGCGCTGCAGCTGAAAGCCGGCGACGCGGTGCAGAAAGCGGTCCGCGTGCGCTCGACGCGCGAAGGGCCGCTGTCGCACATCACGACCTACGTGCCGAACGACATCGCGCGCAAGTTCGGCCGCCGCGAACTGGCGAAGAAGCCGATCCTGGTGCTGCTCGAGGAGTCGGGCGTGAAGKTCGGCCGCGCGCACCAGACGATCTCGGCACGCCTGGCCGACAACGTGCTCGCGGAGCACCTCGAAGTCTCGGTCGGCTCGGCCCTGCTGGCCGTGCGCCGCCTGATCTACGACGAAGCCGAACGCCCGGTGCAGTGGCTGCACGGCTTCTACCGGCCCGACCGCTACACCTACGAGATGCAACTGTCGCGCGTCGGCAGCATCGACGCCAAGGTGTGGGTCAGCAAAGACGTGTCAGCCCAGTTCAACTGAAGAAAAAGGAAAAAGCCCCATGCCCAATCGCCTCGATCGCCAGGACCGCCGCCGCTTCATGTCGCAATCCGCCGCCATGGCCTCGGCCATCGCCTTCCCGCTGGTGGCCGGTGCCCAGCCCAAGCCGATCAAGGTCGGCGTGCTGCATCCGGTGACCGGTGCGCTGGCCTATTCGGGCCAGCAATGCCGGCTCGGCGCATTGATGGCGATCGAGGACATCAACAAGGCCGGCGGCATCAAGTCGCTGGGCGGCGCCAGGATCGAGGCACTGCTCGGCGACGCGCAATCGCAGYCGCAGGCCGGCGCGGCCGAGGTCGAGAAGATGAACGAGGCCGGCGTCTCGGCCATCGTCGGTGCCTTCGCCTCGGCGATCTGCCTGGCCACCACGCAGGCGGCGGCCAAGTACAACCTGCCGCACGTGGTCGACGTCGGCGTGGCCGACCAGATCGTGGAGCGCGGCCTCAAGAACACCTTCCGCTTCGGTCCCGGCTACAAGAAGTCGACCGAGGTCGCGATGGCCAACCTGCTGGTGCTCAACAAGGCGGCGGGCAATCCGGCCAAGACCGTGATGATCATCCACGAGGACTCGCTGTTCGGCTCCGGCACCGCGGCGCTGCTGGCGCGCGAGCTGCCGGGCTACGGCTTCGACGTCAAGGAGGTCGTGAAGCACGCCAACCCGACACGCGACTTCAACAACATCGTGCTGCGCATGAAGTCGATCAACCCCGACATCGTGATTCCGGCCAACTACTACAACGAGTACGCGCTGCTGGTGCGCACCATGCAGCAGCAGAAGGTCAAGCCCAAGGCGATCTTCTCGGTGCTGGGCGGCGCGGCGTCGAGCTACAAGTTCGTCAAGGAGTTTCCGGACGCGGCCAACGGCATCATCGACTGCAACCACTGGTTCAACCCCAAGGACAAGCGCTCGGCCGAGCTGCGAAAGCGGGTCGAGGCGCAAGGCCAGTTCTTCAGCTACGAGGTCTTCATGACCTATACCGCGATGGGCCTGCTGGCCGACGCCCTGGAACGCGCCGGGTCGAGCGAGCGCGCCGCCATCATCGATGCGCTGGAAAAGAGCACTTTCTCGAGTCACATCATGCCGTACGGCCCGACGAAGTTCGCCAATGGCCAGAACGAGGGCGCGCAGCCGCTGATGACGCAGGTCGTGAAGAACGACATCAAGGTGATCATCCCGCGCGAGTTCCGCGAGGTCGAGCCGCTCTTCCCGCTCAACGCCTGAACCGGCAAGCAAGACGCCCTGCCGCGCGCCGCGGTGCGGGCGGGTCTCACGCCGACACCGCACCATGTTCGACCCCAGCATCCTTTTCTCGTCCGTCCTCAACGGCCTGACGACCGGCGCGGTCTATGCCCTGATCGCGCTCGGCCTCACGCTGATCTACGGCGTGCTGCACATCATCAACTTCGCGCACGGCGCCTCGCTGATGCTGGCCCTCTATGCGGTGTACTTCCTCAAGGAGCGCTGGGGCATCGATCCCTACCTGGCGCTGCCGATCGTGATCCCGGCCATGTTCGCGCTCGGCTACGGGCTGCAGCGCATCGTGATCAACCGCGCCGGCCACGGCAAGGACGAGAACATCCTGCTGGTCACGCTCGGCATCGCGATCGTGATGGAGAACCTGGCGCTGCTGTTCTTCAAGTCGGACACGCGCAACATCGACACCGCCTATTCGCTCAGCACGGTCGCCATCGGCCCCGCGATGATCGCGGTGCCCAAGCTGGTGGCCTTCGCCGGTGCGCTGGTGGTGTCGGCGCTGCTGTTCTGGGTCATGGGCCGCACCGACCTGGGCCGCGCGATCCGCGCGGTGGCCAAGGAGAAGGAGGGCGCCAAGCTGATGGGCATCGACGTCGACCATGTCTACGCGATGAGCTTCGGCATCGGCCTGGCCTGCCTCGGCGCGGCCGCCTGCTTCCTGCTGCCGGCCTACTACGTGAACCCGCAGGTGGGCGGCGGCTTCGTGCTGGTGGCGTTCACGATCGTGGTGCTGGGCGGCATGGGCAGCTTCGTCGGCGCGCTGATCGGCGGCTTCCTGGTCGGTGTGGTCGAGTCGCTCGGCGGGCTGTACCTCGGCGAGTCGCTGGGTCAGATCGGCATCTTCGCGATCTTCATCGGGGTCGTCTTGTTTCGGCCGCAGGGCATGTTCGGAGCGAAGGAATGAGTGGTCCTCGTCAACTGGTCGGTATTGCGCTCTTCACGGTGCTGGTGGCTTGCGTGCCGCTGGTCAGCCACTCGGGCGCGACCCTCAACTTCGTGATGATGGCGCTCTACGCCACGCTCATCGCGCAGGCCTGGAACATCCTGGGCGGCTTCGGCGGCCAGTTCTCCTTCGGCCATGCCCTGTTCTTCGGCTCCGGTGCCTACATCCAGGCGATCGCGCAGCTGCAGGGCGGCATCAATGCCTGGGTCGCGCTCGGACTGGCGGTCGTCGGTGCCGCCTGCGTCGGCCTGTTCATCGGCGCGCTGACCTTCCGCTACGGGCTCAAGGGCTCCTACTTCGCACTGGTCACGCTGGCGTTCGCCGAGGTCTTTCGCATCGTTGCGCTGTCGGTGCCCTTCACCGGCGGCGGTGTCGGCCTGATGCTGCCGCTGCGCGAGGCGCCGTCGAACCTGCAGTTCGCCTCGCGCGCCGGCTACCTGTGGGTGGTGCTGGCCTTCGTCACGGCGGCGCTGCTGATCAGCTGGTGGCTGCGCAACGGACGTTTCGGCGCCTGGCTGCAGGCGGTGCGCGACAACGAGGACGCGGCGCGCGCGGTGGGCGTGAACCCGTTCCGTGTCAAGCTCTGCGCGATCGGCATCTCGGCCGCCTTCATGGGCGCGGCCGGTGCGTTCTACGTGCAGGTGTTCCAGTACATCGACCCCGGCATCGCCTACGGCCCGGCCACCTCGGTCGAGGCGCTGGTCGCGGCCATCGTCGGTGGCGTCGRCACCCTGTGGGGCCCGGTGCTGGGCGCGGTGGTGCTGCATCTGCTCGCCGACCTGACGCGCAACCTGTTCGGCGAACTGCCCGGCATCAACATGGTGATCTACGGCACGGTGCTGGTGCTGATCGTGATCTTCCTGCCGCGCGGCATCGCGGGCCTGGGGCTCTCGGTGCGGCAACTGTGGGCGCAGGCGTCGGGAGGTCCCCGTGGCTGAACCGCTGCTCGTATTGAATGGCGTCTCGCGCTCCTTCGGCGGCCTGAAGGCGGTGCAGGACGTGAGCCTCTCGGTGTCCGAGGGCAGCCTCACGGCGCTGATCGGCCCCAACGGCGCCGGCAAGACCACGCTGTTCGCGCTGATGTCGGGCTTCTTGAAGCCCGATGCCGGCACGGTTCGTTTTGCCGGCCAGGACATCACCGGCCGCGAGCCGCATCGCAACGCGATGCTCGGCATGACGCGCACCTTCCAGATCGTGAAGCCCTTCGCGGCCCAGACCGTGCGCGAGAACATCGCGGTCGGCGTGCACCTGCACGAGCGCAGCCGCGGTGCGGCACTGCGGCGGGCCGACGAGGTGGCGCAGCGTGTCGGTCTCGCGGCGCAACTCGACAAGCCGGCCTCCGACCTCACGGTCGCCGGCCGCAAGCGGCTCGAACTGGCCCGTGCACTCGCCACGCAGCCGCGCCTGCTGCTGCTCGACGAAGTGCTCGCCGGCCTCAACCCGCAGGAGATCGCCGAGATGATGCCGGTGGTGCGCGGCATCGCCGACGGCGGCGTCACGGTGCTGATGATCGAGCACGTGATGCAGGCCGTGATGAACCTGGCCGAGCATGTCTGGGTGCTGGCGCAGGGCCAGCTGATCGCCGAGGGCAGTCCGGCCCAGGTGACGTCGAACGACAAGGTGGTCGAGGCCTATCTGGGCCACGGCACCGCGGCGCGGCTGCGCAAGGCGGCGGCCGCGAAGGGAAATCACGCATGACCGCCTTGCTTGACATCCAGGGCCTGCGCGGCGGCTACGGCCGCGTCGAGGTGCTGCGCGGCGTCGACCTGCAGGTGAATGCCGGCGAGATGGTCGCGCTGCTGGGCAGCAATGGCGCGGGCAAGTCGACCCTGAACAAGATGGTCTGCGGCCTCTGTCCGGCCTGGAGCGGCAGCGTGCGCTTCGACGGCAAGGACCTGAGCGGCGCGCACTACCGCGAGGTCGTCAAGGCCGGCCTGATCCAGGTGCCCGAAGGCCGCAAGGTGTTCCCGAACCTCAGCGTGCTCGAGAACCTCGAGCTCGGCTCCTTCACGCGGGCCCGCGAGCGCCGKGCCGCGAACCTCGACAAGGTGTTCGACATCTTCCCGCGCCTGCGCGAGCGCATCCGGCAGAACGCCGGCACCATGAGCGGCGGCGAGCAGCAGATGCTGGCCATCGGCCGCGGGCTGATGGCAGAGCCCGTGCTGCTGATCCTCGACGAGCCTTCGCTGGGCCTGTCGCCGCTGCTGGTCGAAGAGATGTTCACGCTGATCCGGCAACTGCGCGACGGCGGCCTGGCCGTGCTGCTGGTCGAGCAGAACGTCGGCCAGTCGCTGGAGATCGCGGACCGCGCCTACGTGCTGGAGAACGGCAGCGTGCGCTTCTCGGGCGCGCCGGACGACCTGCTCGGCAGCGACGAACTGCGCCGGGCCTACCTGGGCCTGTGAGCGCCGCCCGGATTGCCTTGTGAAACCCTCGGAGTGATCCAATGAAACGCAGAGACATCCTGATCGCATCCATGGCCGCACTGGCCGGCGCCGCCCAGGCCCAGGTCGGCAACGCGCCCGTTCGCATCCTGGTCGGCGCGCCGGCCGGCGGCTCGACCGACACCATCGCCCGCACGCTCGCGGCCGGCATGGGCCCGGTGCTGGGCCGCACCGTGATCGTCGAGAACCGGCCCGGCGCCGGCGGCAATATCGCCGCCGATGCGGTTGCCAAGGCGGCGCCCGACGGCAACACGCTGCTGATGAGCTTCACCAGCCATGCGATCAACGCGACGCTCTATCCCACGCTGCCCTTCGACCCGGTGAAAGACTTCACGGCACTGACCTGCGTCGCGACCTCGCCGTCGATCCTGGTCGCCCATCCGTCGGTGCCGGCGAACAACGTGCGCGAGCTGATCGCGCTGGCCAAGGCGAAGCCGGGCCAGCTCAACTTCGCGATCGGCGCGCTGGGTTCCTCGCTGCACATGGCCGGAGAGGCCTTCAAGATGCAGTCGGGCGTCTACATCGTCAACATCCCGTACCGGGGCACCGCACCGGCCGTGCAGGACGTGCTCGCGGGCCAGGTGCAGCTGATGTTCGCGGCGGTCGGCAACGTGCAGCAGCACATCTTGGCCGGCAAGCTCAAGGCGCTGGGCGTGACCTCGGCCCGGCGCCTGCCCGAGTTCCCGGACCTGCCGGCCATTGCCGAGACCTTGCCCGGCTACGAGTCGAGCGCCTGGTTCGGACTGTTCGGGCCGGCGCACATGCCGCCCGAACTCACGCGCCGCGTCGCCGACGCGGCGCGCCGGGCGATCGGCGAGCCGGCGATGCGCAAGCGTTTCGACAGCGAGGGCGTGATTCCGGTCGGCAATACGCCGGAGCAGTTCGGCCCCTTCGTCCAGAGCGAGATCAAGCGCTGGGCCCAGGT
>NZ_JBFUCI010000363.1:0-6699 GCF_056405335.1 Variovorax sp. P1_H12_2 | reverse complement strand
TCGCCGGCCCGCCCCGCCACCTGGCGCGCGGCGTCGAGCACCATGCGCACGCCGGTGGCGCCCACCGGGTGGCCCAGGCCGATCAGCCCGCCGCTCGGGTTGACCGGCAGGCGGCCGCCCCGTTCGATGGTGCCGGCCTCGATGGCGCGCCAGCTCTCGCCTGGCGCGGTGATGCCGAAGTGGTCGATCGCCATGTACTCGGTGGTGGTGAAGCAATCGTGCGTCTCGATGCCGTCGAGCTGCCACACGTCCGCGATGCCGGCGCGGCGGAATGCACCCTGGACCGCCTCGCGCACATGCGGGAACACGTAGGCCTGGCCGGCACTGGCCTGCAGCTTGGGATCGAGCTTCAGGTGCGCCGTACGGTGACCCCAGCCGGCGATGCGCGGCAGCGCGTCCAGCGACTGGCCCCGCCGCCTGGCCCATGCCTCGGCGAAGCGCGGCGACGCGAGAATCACGGCTGCGGCGCCGTCGGTGACCTGGCCGCAATCCTGGCGCCGGATCATGCCCTCGATCACGGGATTGGCTGCATCGTCGGCGGTGAAGCTGGCCTCGGTGTAGTCCCACGCTCGCGTCTGCGCGAACGGGTTGCGGCGCGCGTTCGAGATGTTGATCTCGGCGATGCGCGCCAGATGCTCGTACTTCAGTCCATAGCGCCGCTCGTACTCCTGCCCCACCCGATGGAACATGTGCGGCCACACGTAGGTCGCCCCGGCGCCTTCCTCGCCCACCCAGGTCGCGGCACCCAGGTGCTGTGCGGCCACGGCGCCGGGCACGTTGCGCTCCAGCTCCACGCCGGTGACCAGCACGCAATCGTAGCGGCCGCACTCGATCTCGGCCGTGGCGGCCAGCATCGCGATGCTGCCCGACGCGCAGGCCGCCTCGTGCCGCCCCGCGGGCGTGCCGTAGAAGCCGGGGTCGATCGCCGCGAGCATGCCGCCCAGCTGACCCTGCCCGGCGAAGAGTTCGCCGACGAAATTGCCGACATGGCCGGATTCGATCTCGCGCGGCTCCAGCGCGGCATCGGCGAGCGCGCCCTGCACCGCGTCGCGCATCAGCTCGAACAGGCCATCGCCGGCGCGTGACGCGTGGCGTGCGAAATCGGTCTGGTGACCGCCGAGGATGTAGACCGGGGTGGGAGTCATGCACTTCTTTCCGAGGTGATGGCGGCAAGCTGCCGGGCGGCCTCGCGCAGAGGTGCCTTGACGAGCTTGCCATTGAGGTTGCGCGGCAGCGGCGTCGCGCTGACGGTGACGAAATCGGGTGTCTTGTAGTCGGCCAGCGTGCGACGGCACAGCGCACGCACGGCCTCGGCATCCACGGGCTCGGTGGCATGCACGAACACGTGCACGCGCTCGCCCAGCACCGGGCAGGGGCTCGCGACCGCAGCCACCTCGATCACGCCCGGGTGGCGCTGGATCACGTTTTCGAGCTCCACGCAGTACACCTTGAAACCGCCGCGGTTGATCATGTCCTTGATGCGGTCGAACACGCGCACGAAGCCTTCGGCATCGATGCTGCCGATGTCGCCCGAGCGCCAGTAGCCGGCCACGAACGCGTCCCGCGTGGCCTCGGGGTTGGCCCAGTAGCCGATGGCGTTGCCGGGGCTTCGGATCCACAGTTCGCCCGATTCGCCGGTGGCCACTTCGCGGCCGGCGGTGTCGAGCACGCGGATATCGACGCATGGCACCACGGTGCCGACGGTGTCGGGCTTGCGCGCCGCGTCGCCGCGCTCGGTGAGCGTGACCGCCGAAGTCGTCTCGGTGGCGCCGAAGCCGTTGTAGAGCGCGAGGCCGGGCAATGCCGCTGCCAGTCGCGCAATCGTGATCTCGGGCATCGCTGCGCCGCCGAAATGGCCGATGCGCCAGCACGACAGGTCGCGCCCGGGCAGCGAGGGATGCAGCAGGCAGAGGTTGTACATGGCCGGGACCATGACCGCGGCCGTGACGCGCCGCGCCTCGATTTCGGCCAGGGCTTCGCCCGCGCCGAACTGCCGCAGGCACACCAGGCAGCCGCCCACCTGCAGCGCGACGACCACCACCGCCAGCAGGCCCGAGATGTGCGAAGCCGGGATCGCCAGCAGCATGCGGTCGTCGGCGGTGTAGCCGAAGCGGCGCACGTAGTGGCGCGCGGTATGAAAGAAGCCCAGGTGGGACAGCACCGCACCCTTCGGGTGCCCGGTGGTGCCCGAGGTGTACATGATGCAGGCGGCCCGGGTGTCTTCGAAGTCCGCGCCGACCGGCGCATCGTCGCCGGCGGCCAGCAGTGCCGCATACGAAAGCGCGCCCGGCCGCAGCGCCGCATCGAGGCCGCGCTCCTCGATGCACACGGTGCAATGCACGCCGGCCATGTCGGCCGGCGGCGGCAGCCGGTCGGCCAGGGAGGCGTCGAACACCAGCGCTGCAGCACCGCACTGGTTGAGCATGTAGCCGAGCTCCGCCGCGCTCTGCCGGGTGCCGATCGGCACTGCGATCGCGCCGAGCCGCCAGATGCCGGCCAGCAGCACGATGAACTCGGACCGATTGCCGACGAACAGCGCGACCCGGTCGCCGCTCGCCACGCCGCGCGCGGCGAGTCCGCTCGCGACCCGGTCGGCCAGGCGGTCGAGCATGCGGTAGCTCAGCGTCACGGCGCCGTCCTCGACCGCCGGCGCGTCGCCGCGCAGGGCCACCGACGCGCGCAGCATCGCGTCGAGGTTGCGCGGCCGCTCGGCATAGCACGGCACCAGCCGATCGCCGTAGAGCGCCTCCAGGCGCAGCGCGTCGCCCTGCGGGGTGAAAGTCGGACCGCTCATGATGCCGCCCTCCCTTCCCGCGCCATGGTCGGCTCGCGCATGCGCACGGCGCCGTCGATGCGCACTACCGAGCCGTTCATCATCCCGTTCTCGATCAGCGCCTGCACCATGTGGGCGAACTCCTCCGGCCGGCCGGGACGCGGCGGAAAGGGCACGTCGTCGATCAGCGTGCGCCGCGTGTGCGTGGGCACGACCTCGTACATCCCGGTCTCGAAGGTGCCCGGCGCGAGCGCCACCACGCGGATGCCGAAGCGCGCGAGCTCGCGCGCCAGCGGCAGCGTCATGCTGGCCACGCCGGCCTTCGACGAGCCGTAGGCCGCCTGCGCCGAGAGCGCCTCGTAGGCCGCCACCGAGGCGGTGTTGACGACCACGCCGCGGTCCTCGCCGTCGGCGGCGTGGTCGTCGCTCAGGCCCTCGGCGAACAGACGAAGGGTGTTGAAGGTGCCGACCAGGTTGACGTCGATGACGCGGCGGAAGACCTCGAGCTCCCGCGGCACCGGGCGGCCGGTCGCCTTGTCGGTGCGAAACACGCGCGCGGGCCCCAGCACGCCGGCGCAGTTGACCAGGATGCGCGGCAGGCCGAGCGCAGCGCGCACCTGCGCGAAGGCCGCTTCCATGTCGCTGGCTGCGCTCACGTCGCCGCCGATGGCCAGCACCGGCTGCGCGGCGGCGAGCGCATCGAGCGGCGCGCCGGCCAGGTCCAGCGCCGCCACGCGCGCGCCCTGCGCCACCAGGCGCCGCACCGTGGCCCGCCCCAGCCCCGAGGCCGCGCCGGTGACGACGGCCACCGTTCCTTCGATCTGCATCGTTTCTCCTTGGTGAGCGGCGTTCAGACGCGCGCCGGCATGCGCAGCGCGCCGTCGAGGCGGATCACTTCGCCGTTGAGCATCGGGTTGCCGACGATTGCGAGCACCAGCGCCGCGAACTCGCCGGCTTGGCCGGGCCGCTTCGGGAACGGCGGCACGGCGGCGAACACCACATCGCGCGATGGCGGCGCGAGGTTCATCGTCATCGGCGTCTCGAACACGCCAGGCGCGATGCCCATGACGCGGATGCCGTGCTCGCCGAGCTCGCGTGCCAGGGGCAGCACCATGCCGGCCACGCCGCCCTTGGACGCGGCATAGGCGGCCTGCCCGATCTGGCCGTCGAAGGCGGCGATCGAGGCGGTGTTGACGATCACGCCGGCCTCTGCGTCGCCCGCGCGCCCTTCGATCATCTGCGGCACGGCGCAGCGGATGCAATTGATGGCGCCCAGCAGATTGACCTCGATCACGCGCCGGAACTCGGCCAGCGGCATGGCGACGCCGCGGCGCACCACGCTCCCCGGGTCGGCAATGCCGGCGCAGTTGACCAGGATGCCGGTTCGCCCCAGCCGCTCGGCGACCTGGCCGAACACGGACTCGATGCGGTCGGCATCGGCCACGTCGGCCGCGAAGCCGATGGCACCCAGCGCCGCGGCGGCCGCCTCGACGGCCGCCGCATCGCGGTCGATGAGCGCGACGGACGCGCCCGCCGCGCGCAGTGCCTTCGCGGTGGCTGCGCCGAGGCCCGACGCACCGCCCGTGACCACCGCGACCCTGCCCTGCACCCCGGCGCCGATGAACTGCATGCGAACCTCAGTCAGGACGGTTCATCTTGCAGTTGACGGGCAGCTCGGTGACCGGACCCGGCACCTTGGCCACCGTCTTCCAGCCCATCCCCAGGCCTTCGGCGTCGTACTTCACGCCCTTCACGAGCTGAGTGACGTAGAGCGGGTGCGTGGCCTGGTGGTCGGCCTTGCGCATCTGGATCTTGCCGAAGGGCGAGTCGTAGTCCATGCCTTCGAGCGCCTGCGCGATCTTCACGAGATCGGTGGCGTTGCCCACCTTCTCGATGGCGCGCGCCAGCATGTCCATCTGCACGAGGATGGAGGTGTAGTAGAGGTCCTCGCCGAACTTGGCCTTGAAATCCTTCTGATACTTCTCGAGCGCAGGCTGCTTGTCCTCGACCGGCACGTTCGGATGCCACGAAGCGATCTGGAACACGGTGTCCTCGCCGGCCGCTCCGATCGACGTCGGGACGCCGAACAGGCCGCCGTAGTAGGTCAGGTAGCGCGCGTTCAGGCCCGACTCCTTGCTGGCCCGCACCAGCAGCGAGAGGTCGTTGCCCCAGTTGCCGGTGAGCACCGTATCGGCCCCGGACTGCTTGATCTTCAGCACGTAGGGCGAGAAGTCCTTCACCTTGCCGAAGGGATGGAAATCGTCGCCGACGAACTGCACGTCCGGTCGGGCCTTGCCGATGATCTCGCGCGCGTCGGCGCTGACCGAGCGGCCGAAGGCATAGTCCTGGTTGATGAGGTAGATCTTCTTGATCTTCGGGTTCTGCTTCACGTAGTCGGCGATGGCATACATCTTCATCAACTGGTGCGCCTCGAAGCGGAACATCCAGAAGCTGCACTTCTCTCCCGTGAGTTCGGGCAGCGCCGAGCCGTAGTTGAGGTAGAGCACCCGCGACTGCGGATTTCGATCGTTGTGCTTGTCGACCGCGCCCTCCAGGGCGCCGGCGATGCCGGAGTTGCCGGCCTGCACCATGAAGCTGATCTTCTGGTCGACCGTGCTGTTGAGCATTGCGATTGCCTTCGCCGGATCGCCGCCGTTGTCCATCGCCACCACTTCGAGCTTGCGGCCGAGCACGCCGCCGCGCTCGTTGATCAGGTTCACCGCGTAGAGCAGCGTCTTCGACACCGTCACCCCCGTCGAGGCGGTCGGCCCCGAGAAGGTATCGATGTGCGAGATGCGGATCGGCGGCTGCGACTGCGCCGAGGCGGCGAGCGCGCAAACGGCCAATGCCGCCGCAACGCCCAGGGAGCGAGGAAATGCCATGGTGGTCTCCGAGGGATGCCGGCGCGCGGGCGGCGATCCCGTGGTTTTTCTGTTGAGTCAATACAAGTTACCTTGCAGTAACTTCCAGTTAATATAGACAGCCTCACCGGCTCCGTCAAGCGGGCAGACCCCGCACACGGGTGACCGACAATTGCACCCAAGCCATGGTCACAACGCCCAGATCCAAACCGACTCCGAAGGCCGCCCGCTGGAACAACGCGCTGGCCGGCACGCCCGACCCGCGCGAGATCCGCAAGCGCGCGCTGATCGCTGCTGCCGGCCGCACCTTCGGGGTGAAGGGCTTCCACAACACCACGCTCGACGACATCGCGAGCGCACTGTCGGTGACCAAGCCGGCGCTGTATCGCTACGTCAAGAACAAGCACGAGATCCTGTATGAGTGCCATCGCCTGGCAATCGGCATGGCCGAGGAGGCTCTTGAAACGGCGGAGTCCGAAGGCGCCACCGCGCTGGACGCGCTGCGCCTCTTCGTCAGTCTCTACATCCGCAAGATGACCAGCGAACTGGGCACCTGCGTGGTGCTGACGGAGTACTACTCGATGACCGCGCAGCACAACGCCCTGATCCAGCAGCGGAGACGGGTGGTCGACACGCAGCTGCGCGCGCTGGTGAGCCGGTGCGTCGACGAGGGAGCGATCGCGCCGTGCGACCCCAAGCTCGCGGTGTTCTTCTTCATGGGGGCCATCAACAACATCAACCGCTGGTTCACCGACAAGGGCGAAACACAGGGCGATGCGATCGCCGAAGCCTTCGCGGACCACGTGATCCACGGCCTGCGTCCACTGAAGGCATCGAAGCGAAGCGCCCGCTGAGGCTTCGCTCGCGCAAAGAAGAAAGCCGCCCTCGGGCGGCTTCGCGGCTTCCTCGCGCGGGTCGCCGGACGTTCAGGGCGCCAGGTAGTCCGACACCACCTTCCACTTGCCGTCGACGATCTGCGACAGCCGCGACTGGTCATTGCCCAGCCGCTTGGTGGCGCTGAAAGTCATCTTCGGGCTGCCGAACATGTCGGGCTCGAAGGTGCTG
>NZ_JBFUCI010000362.1:0-6716 GCF_056405335.1 Variovorax sp. P1_H12_2 | reverse complement strand
GCCGGAAGCCTTCGATTATAGGGAAGCCCGGACCGCCCTCCGCCCGCCAGGGGTGTGCCCACTGGCGGCAAGAGGCTGGGGTGCTATAATCATGGGCTCTGCGGAATTCGCCGTGGAGCCATCTTCATCAAGAGGTCAATATGTACGCGGTCATAAAAACCGGCGGCAAGCAGTATCGCGTTGCTTCCGGCGAAAAAATTAAAGTAGAACAGATTGCTGCGGACGTGGGCCAGGAAATCGTGATCGATCAAGTGCTCGCAGTCGGAACCGGCAGCGAAATCAAGGTCGGTACGCCCCTGGTGTCCGGCGCAACGGTGACAGTCACGGTACTGTCGCACGGCAAGCACGACAAGGTTCGCATCTTCAAGATGCGCCGTCGCAAGCACTATCAGAAACGTCAGGGCCATCGCCAGCAGTTCACTGAACTGCAAATCGGCGCGATCGCCGGCTAAGGAGCAGATTCCATGGCACAGAAAAAAGGCGGCGGCTCAACGCGAAACGGGCGCGATTCCAAGCCCAAGATGCTCGGCGTGAAGCGCTTCGGCGGCRAACTGATCAGCGCAGGCTCGATCATCGTGCGCCAGCGCGGTACCCAGTTCCATCCCGGCGTCAATGTCGGCATCGGCAAGGACCACACGCTGTTCGCCCTGGTCGAGGGCCATGTGTCCTTCGGCACCAAGGGCGCACTCAACAAGCACACGGTCAACGTGACCCCGGCGTAAGCCAGTCACTTCGATCCGATCGAAGCCCCGCTTTGCCGGGGCTTTTTCATTTTGTAGACTGATTGGACATCTCATGAAGTTCGTGGACGAAGCCTTCATCGACGTCGCCGCCGGCGACGGCGGCAACGGCTGCGTGTCGTTCCGCCATGAGAAGTACAAGGAATTCGGCGGCCCGAACGGCGGCGACGGCGGTCGCGGCGGCCACGTGTTCGCGGTTGCGGACTCGAACCTGAACACGCTGGTCGACTTCCGCTTCTCGCGCCGCCACGATGCCAAGCGCGGCCAGCATGGCATGGGCTCCGACATGTTCGGCGCCGCCGGCGACGACGTCACGCTCAAGATGCCGGTCGGCACCATCATCTCCGACGCCGAGACCGGCGAGGTGCTGTATGAGCTGCTGACGCCCGGCGAGGTGATCACCATCGCCAAGGGCGGCGACGGCGGCTTCGGCAACATGCGCTTCAAGAGCGCCATCAACCGCGCGCCGCGCCAGAAGACGCCCGGCTGGCCGGGCGAGAAAAAAAGCCTCAAGCTCGAGCTCAAGGTGCTGGCCGACGTCGGCCTGCTCGGCATGCCGAACGCCGGCAAGTCGACCTTGATCAGCGCGATCTCCAATGCCCGTCCCCGCATTGCCGACTATCCGTTCACCACGCTGCATCCGAACCTCGGCGTCGTGCGCGTGGGTCCGGAGCAGAGCTTCGTGGTCGCCGACCTGCCGGGATTGATCGAAGGGGCCTCCGAAGGCGCGGGCCTCGGCCACCTGTTCCTGCGCCACCTGCAGCGCACCCGGCTGCTGCTGCACGTGGTGGACCTGGCGCCTTTCGACGAGGGCGTGGATCCGGTCGCACAGGCCAAGGCGATCGCGGGCGAGCTCAAGAAGTACGACAAGGCGTTGTACGAGAAACCGCGCTGGCTGGTGCTGAACAAGCTCGACATGGTGCCGGACGACGAGCGCGCGGCCCGGGTCAAGGATTTCGTCAAGCGACTGCGCTTCAAGGGGCCGGTGTTCGAGATTTCCGCGCTCACGCGCGAGGGTTGCGAGCCGCTGGTGCAGGCGATCTACCAGCACGTCAAGGCCCAGCAGGTGGCCGAGCAGCCGCCGACGGAAATCGATCCCCGTTTTCCAGACGTTCAATGATGAGTTCGACCCAAGGCTCTGCCGTATTGCGCGACGCGCGCCGCATCGTCGTCAAGGTGGGCTCCAGCCTCGTCACGAACGAGGGGCGCGGGCTCGACGAGCAAGCCGTCGGCGAGTGGTGCCGGCAACTCGCGACGCTGGTGCGCGAGGGGCGGGAGGTCGTGATGGTGTCGAGCGGAGCCATCGCCGAAGGCATGAAGCGGCTGGGCTGGCGCGTGCGGCCGCGCGAGATCCATGAGTTGCAGGCCGCAGCCGCCGTCGGGCAGATGGGGTTGGCGCAGGTCTACGAGACCAAGCTGCGCGAGAACGGCATCGGCAGCGCCCAGGTGCTGCTGACCCACGCCGACCTGGCCGATCGCGAGCGCTATCTCAATGCGCGCTCGACGCTGGTGACCCTGCTTGCCCTTGGCGTGGTGCCGGTCATCAACGAGAACGACACGGTGGTCAACGACGAGATCAAGTTCGGCGACAACGACACCCTGGGTGCGCTGGTCGCCAACCTGGTGGAAGCCGATGCGCTGGTGATCCTGACCGACCAGAAAGGCCTCTACAGCGCCGATCCGCGCAAGGACCCGGATGCCCGCTTCGTCGATGAGGCGGCGGCCGGCGACCCCGTGCTCGAGGCCATGGCCGGCGGTGCCGGCAGCAGCATCGGCCGCGGCGGCATGATCACCAAGATCCTGGCCGCCAAGCGCGCCGCCGGCTCCGGCGCTTCGACCGTGATCGCCTGGGGCCGCGAGCCCGACGCCCTGCTGCGCCTCACGCGCGGCGAAGCCATCGGAACGCTGCTCGTGGCGCAGACCGCCAAGCACCAGGCGCGCAAGCGCTGGATGGCCGACCATCTGCAACTGCGCGGCGCCGTGTCGGTGGATGCCGGCGCGGCGGCCAAGGTGCGCACCGAGGGCAAGAGCCTGCTGCCGATCGGCATGACCGGCGTCGAGGGCGAGTTCTCGCGTGGCGACGTGATCGCGATCCGCGACGAACAGGGCGTCGAACTCGGGCGCGGCCTCGCCAACTATTCGAGCGCCGAGGCCCGGATGCTGTGCCGCAAGCCCTCGGCCGAGTTCGAGCGCCTGCTGGGCTATGCCGCAGAGCCCGAGATGGTCCACCGCGACAACATGGTGCTGCTGCAAGCCTGAGAGCCTGCGCGCACAGCGGGTCCTATTCGACTTCGCGGACCGGGGCCTTCAGGAAGCGGACCATCTCGCCCACCGAGGCGCGCGGTGCACTGCCTCGGCACAGCCCCTGCCGTGCCAATGCCTTGGTATAGGTCGAGTTGCGGTCATTCAGGCGTTTCCATTCGGGCGCCGGCGTGACCTCCCAGGTGCCGTTGGTGAAGCGCGCATAGCTCTTGTATTCGTCGGTGGCGCAGCGCAGGCCTTCGTAGAAGGCGTTGAAGCCGCCGCCCTCGCGATGGCTGGCGACCACCACGTAACGCACCACGCCGTCGCCGGTCACCTTGATGGTCGACGGATCGATCCCGAACTTCAGGGTCATGTACGGCGGCATCTCGACCGGGACCAGCTTGTTGGGGTCGAAGGCCGGGGCGGGCGGCGCCTCGGTCTCCTTCCACTCGGGGTCCTGGAACAGCTGCGCCTGGGCCAGGCCGGCGGCACCCAGCACGCAGGCCAGCAGGATCGTGCGGCTAGCGCGGAACATGGGACGGGTCGTTCGTCGGGGCAGGGTCGTTGGCAAGATGGGCATTCGGGTTGGGGTCGAAGCTGGCGCCGGGCGGCAGCTCGAAAGTCGGTTCATGGCCCGCGCCGGGCGGGTGGCGCTCGAATTCGCGGGCTCGCACATTGCTGCGCAGGAAGCGGTTGCGGAAGTCCTGCCGCGGCAGGTAGCGGGCGAGCTCGGTCAGCGCCATTTCATAGACGCCTCGCTTGAATTCGACCACCACGTCGAGTGGCACCCAGTAGTCGTGCCAGCGCCAGGCATCGAACTCCGGGTGGTCGGTGGCGCGCAGGTTCAGATCCCAGTCGTGACCGGTCAGCTGCAGCAAATACCAGATCTGCTTCTGGCCCTTGTAGTGGCCGCGTGCGTCACGGCGGATGAACCGATCCGGCACCTCGTAGCGCAACCAGTCACGGGTACGGGCGACGATTCGCACATGCTCCGGATGGAGACCGACTTCCTCATGCAGTTCCCGGAACATGGCCTGCTCGGGACTTTCGCCGCGATCGATGCCGCCTTGCGGAAACTGCCAGGAATGGGTGCGAATGCGTTTGCCCCAGAAAACCTGGTTTCTCTGGTTGAGCAGGATGATGCCGACGTTGGGCCTGAAGCCGTCCCGGTCGAGCATAATCAAACCCCAATTTTTTGAACTGAGTCGATTATGCATGCCGGGTTGCACACGGCAAGCGACCGGTTCCAGGACCGCTCAGGAYCTGCCCTCCCGACCACTGCTTCTAGCCCTCTTCGAGACCGATGAAAGCTTCCCGATTCTTTATCTCCACCCTCAAGGAAGCGCCCGCCGATGCCGAGGTCGCCAGCCACCGTCTGATGATGCGTGCCGGCATGATCAAGAAGCTGGGCACCGGCATCTACACCTACATGCCCATGGGCCTGCGCGTGATCCGCAAGGTCGAGGCCATCGTGCGCGAGGAGATGGACCGGGCCGGCGCGGTCGAGCTCGCGATGCCGGTGGTGCAGCCGGCGGAGATCTGGGAGGAGAGCGGCCGTTTCCAGGGCTACGGGCCTGAGCTGCTGCGCATCAAGGACCGCCATGACCGCGCCTTCGTGGTCCAGCCGACCAGCGAGGAGGTCGTGACCGACATCGCGCGCCAGGAAATTCGCAGCTACAAGCAGCTGCCGAAGAACCTCTACCAGATCCAGACCAAGTTCCGCGACGAGCGCCGGCCCCGTTTCGGCTTGATGCGCGGGCGCGAGTTCATCATGAAGGACGCCTACAGCTTCGACCGTGACCTCGAAGGCGCCAAGGCCAGCTACCAGGTGATGGCGGACGCGTACCGCAAGATCTTCGACCGCTTCGGCCTGCGCTACCGGGCCGTGGCGGCCGACAGCGGAGCCATCGGCGGCGATGTGAGCCAGGAGTTCCAGGTCATCGCAGCCACCGGCGAGGACGCGATCGTCTACTGTCCCGACAGCGAGTACGCGGCCAACATGGAAAAGGCCGAGGCGCTGGCGCCGGCCGGTCCGCGCGGCGCCGCCGCTGGCGCGCTCACGAAGACGCCGACCCCGGGCAAGAGCACCTGCGAGGACGTCGCCCTGCTGCTGGGCGTACCGCTGGCGACCACCGTGAAGTCGCTGGTGCTGGCCACCGACGAGCTGGACGAGGCCGGCAACATCAAGAACGTGAAGGTCTGGCTGCTGCTGCTGCGCGGCGACCACGACATGAACGAGATCAAGGTGAGCAAGGTGCCGGGGCTCGACCAGGGCTTCCGCTTCGCGACCGTGACCGAGATCGAGGATCACTTCGGCTGCAAGCCCGGCTACCTGGGCCCGCTGAACCTCAGGCAGCCGGTGAAGATCGTCGCCGACCGCGAGGTCGCGGTGATGGCCGACTGGATCTGCGGCGCCAACGAGGTCGACTTCCACCTGACCGGCGTCAATTGGGGCCGCGACCTGCCCGAGCCCGATGCGGTGGCGGATCTCCGCAACGTGGTGGCCGGCGACGCCTCGCCCGACGGCAAGGGGCTGCTGGCGATCGAGCGCGGCATCGAGGTCGGCCATGTGTTCGTGCTCGGCACCAAGTACAGCAAGCCGATGAACGCGACCTTCCTCGACGAGGCGGGCAAGCCCCAGTTCCTCGAGATGGGCTGCTACGGCATCGGCATCACGCGGCTGCCGGCGGCGGCCATCGAGCAGAACCACGACGAGCGCGGGATCATCTGGCCCGACGCCATCGCGCCGTTCACGGTGGTGGTCTGCCCGATCGGGATGGACCGCAGCGCCGAGGTCAAGACTGCCGCTGAGGCGCTCTACACCCAACTGCTGGCCAGCGGTGTCGACGTGCTGCTGGACGACCGCGGCGAGCGCCCGGGCGCGATGTTCGCCGACTGGGAACTGATCGGCGTGCCGCATCGGGTCGTGATCTCCGACCGCGGGCTGAAGGAAGGCCAGCTCGAGTACCAGCATCGCCGCGATACCGCAGCGACCAAGGTGCCCGCCACCGGCATCGCCGACTTCATCACCGGCCGCCTGGCTGCGGCTTGAGCCCCTGGCCTTGAAAGCTCCCGGCCTTTCCCGGCGCCAGTACCTCGGTGGCGCGGCGGCCGGCGCGCTCTCGCTGGCCGTGCCGCGCAGAGCCATCGCCGGCGCGCAGATCGAGGAGCCGCTGATCGACTCGGTGCGCACCGCGCTGAGCTCGGCGATCCACAACAAGGCGCCGCCGATCCCGGAATTCGGAGATACCGAGGCCCGCATGGCCTACCTGCGCTGGCTCGGGGCGACGAGCGAGCGGCTCAAGAAGAAACTTCCCGACTGGCCGACGCGCAAGGAATTCCTGCAGACCGTCTGGTACGAGGCGCGCCGCGCCGGGCTCGACGTCAGCCTGGTGCTGGGCCTGGTGCAGGTCGAGAGCAACTTTCGCAAGTTCGCCGTCTCGAGCGCCGGTGCCCGCGGCTACATGCAGGTGATGCCCTTCTGGACGCGGGTCATCGGCGACAGCGACCCGTCCAAGCTGTTCCACATGCAGACCAACCTGCGCTTCGGCTGCGTGATCCTGCGCCACTACCTCGATCGCGAGAAGGGCGATCTCTTCATGACCCTGGGCCGCTACAACGGCAGCCGCGGCAAGTCGCCGTATCCCGATGCGGTGTTCGCGAACCAGCGGCTGTGGCTCTTCAAGGACCCGTGGAATGAGCTCGCCCCCAGGTTGGCTCACTCCGTGTAGC
>NZ_JBFUCI010000361.1:0-6737 GCF_056405335.1 Variovorax sp. P1_H12_2 | reverse complement strand
CCGAGGAGGTCTCCACCGGGCGTTCCTTCATGGCGCCCGCGAGTCGATACAGCACCCGCAAATCGGCGCCGAGTCGTCCCTGATCGAAGGCCTCACGCACCCGTGCCGGCGCATCGATCAAGGCGGCGGCCTCGGTGATGAAGGAGCGCGGCTTCCCGAGGCGCCGGGCAATCTCCGCTCTCGCCTGCCCTTCCTGCTCGCGTTCGGCGATGAAGTGCGCCAGGTCGAAGGGTGACATGTCCTCGCGGTGCAGGTTCTCCGCCGCCTGCGCGTAGGGGTCTTGGCGTTCGTCCAGGAAGGCCGGAACACGGTCCAGGCCCGCCATGCGGCAGGCGCGCAGCCGCCGCTCGCCGCGATTGACGACATAGCGACCGGGAATCTCGGCATGAGATCGCACAGAGATCGGCTCCAACACGCCGTGCAGGCGGATCGACTGAGCCAGTTCCGCGATCGAGATCTCGCTGATCGTGCGCCGCGGCTGGGCGACATCGAAGTCGATCTGCAGGACCTCGAGCTGAAGGGGCTTGCCTGCGACTGCGTTGGGGGAGCGATCGACCTCCGCCAGCAACGAGCTGGCCTTGAACTGGGCCAAGGCGCTGAGGTCGAGGGAATCGACGCTGTTCATTCTCGGCCCTCCTGCACTGTCAGCGGCACATCGGCCCCGTCGATGCGCTGCTTGAGAAGATCGAACACCGCCGAGACCTCGGCCGCCGCATCGCGCGCCGAACTCTTGGCCAGGCGCCACAGCGGCACCCCCGCAGCGAGCGCCTCGGGGATGGCCGAACGCGTGGAGATCTTGGCCGGAACCACGAACTCGCTGTAGTGCGCCACCAGGTCGTGCAGCGCAGCTCTCTGGCGCACAGAGTGCGGGTTGAAGCGGTTGGCCACGAGCCCGGCCAGGCGCAGCCCGGGGTTGTAGCGCCGCTGCACGCCGAAGATCGTCTTGAGCATGTCGGTGACTCCGTCGATGCTGTATTCCTCGAGCTCGATGGGACATGCCACGTGCGTCGCCGCGATCAGCGCGGCGCTCATGCGCAGGCCGAGCGACGGTGGCGTGTCGATCACAACGACGTCGAAGTCTCCACTGAGCGTCGCGACCTGCCGACGGAAGGCGGGAAGGATGATTTCGGGTTTGGCGAGCTCGAGGTCTGCGAGCCGCTTCGTGCCTGCGAAGAGCGTGAGGGAAGCTGCCGTCGCCGCCATCGGTCGGATCCCGTGCGTCTCGAAGAGTTCGGCCGCCTCGCGCCCGCTGCCGAACCGCGCCAAAGACTTCGAGGCGTTGGCCTGCGTATCGAGATCGATCACGCCCACGCGCAGTCGGTGTCGTTCGGCGAGCCACTGCGCCAGCAGGACACTCAACGTCGACTTGCCGACGCCGCCTTTCTGATTCGTCAGGACCAACACACGCATTTGCGGCTCCTTCACGGCATTTGAGAACCTTCGACCGACAATTGCGAAACTTCCTGTTTCCGCTCTTGCTGCGATACAGCACGCGGCCCGTTGAGTGACGCATCTCGAGGGCCTACGATCAACGCATCGCCTCGCTCGTCGCGTCGTCTCGCGCGACTTCTCAGAGCGGCCCTCGATCACTGTTCGCCAGTGACCGCAGCGTAGTCCCAAACAAATCGCTCGTCTACATGTGCTATCGCTAACCATAGCAAAATAAATTATCAATCCGTCTTGACTGTGACCTTTGCGTTGTGGTGAAGTGCGCCCATGGAAGCAGGGTCTCGTCAACGCATGGGTGCGGTGTTGAAAGCCTGGGCAGCGCCTTCGGCCGTGGGCTGCGTCGCGCTCCTGCTTCTGCTCGGCGCCGGGCCGGCACCCGCGGAGCCGGTCGTTCCCGATACGCGTCCCGCCGTCACAGCGATCGAGCAAACGGCACGCGACGATGAGCGCCTGCGCATCCTGCGCGATGAACTGCGTCAATCCCTGCAAGCCGTCGAGGCGATGGCCAAGCGCCGGGCCGAGCGCCTGGCCGCCAGCGACACCGTCGGGGCCGACCAAGCGCAAGCTCAACGCGCCCGCCTGCTCCAGGACATCGAGGCGCTGAAGCGCGAAATCGAGTCTGCACAGTCCCATGCCGGGCTGCCCGGCCCGCCGGCATCGAACGCCGCCAAGCTCCCCGCCGCGGAAGCCAAGCCGGCGACCATCAAGCACGTCCCGCCTGCCGCTCGCTGGTGGGACGTCTACGCCCGGGCCACGCCCGCCCGCGCCAAGCCCGTGTCCCTCGCCACCCCATCGGGCGCCGACGCCACGCGCCACGCCACCACCCGCCGTCTGGAGTAGAGCACCATGCCCCGCTGCCGTCTCGATCACAATCCTGCGCCATCCCGAGAAAACAAGGAAAGCCATGGCAACGATGCGTCGCGACACGCCGGGGAACACGGAGCTCCAGCCGCCACCCGCCCGCAACGAGCTGACCGCGCTCGAGCTGGTCGACTTCCTGCACCGGCGGGCGGTCAACGAACTCATCGTCGTGGAGGGGGAGCCCGGGCGCTACCACCTGCAGGCGCGCATCTCCTGGCGCCCCGGCCGCTCGACGGTGATGGGGTCGCGCGGACCGCGGACCTACCGCAACCTGAACACGCTGGTCACCCACCTGAAAACCCTGGAGATCGGCAGCACGCTGGTCCGGCTCGAACTCCTGGTCTGAACCGGAACGACAGCCGGCCGCGAACCCGACTCTCGGCGAAGCTTTTGCTGTGGGCTGCGCTCGCAGCACTTTTGCCCGAGGTCGCGGCCGCCGGCAGCCCGTTCGCCACGGGGGCCAACGCCACGCAGAGCCAGCTGGTCGCGATCCTGACGCCGCTGGCCGCAGTGGCGGTGATGGTGTCCGGCGTGATGGCCTGGTTCGGCCGCATCAGCTGGTGGTGGATGGTCGGCGTCGTGCTGGGCACGGTGCTGGTGTTCGGCGGGCCGCAGATCGTCTCGTGGATCCGCGGGATGTTCGGCGTCTGAAGCGAATGGGCATGGACCGCAATCAGGGCATCGTGGCCGACACCCTCTTCGTCGGCATGACGCGCCCGTCGATGGTGTGGGGCGTCACCTACTCCGCGATGATGGTCAACGTCGTGATCACGACCGAGTCCTTCATCGTGACGAAGAACCTGGCCTGGCTATTGGCCTTCCTCCCGATCCATGGCGTGCTCTACCTGGTCTGCCTCTACGAGCCCCAATTCTTCGACCTGCTGCAGCTCTGGGGCCGCACGCGCCTGCCGGCGCTGCTCGGTGGCAACCTGCGGCACTGGCGTGCCAACTCCTACAGCCCTCTGACACTGGACCTGCCGGATGCGCGCGGACGCCGGCGTCAGCCCCCGGCGCACGTCCTCCTTCCCGGGAGGCCGTCATGACGCTGGGCCTGCAGAAGGAGCGCCTCCTGCGCCGCGAAGCGGGTGCCGCCGGCATGATCCCCCTGGTCGCCCATGTCGATGCGCACGTGGCGCGCACGCGCGCCGGCGACTACGTCCAGACCTTGCGCCTGGCCGGCACCAGTTTCGAGAGCGCGGACGACGAGGACATCAACAACTGGCACGAACGCCTGAACGTGCTCTGGCGCAACATCGCCTCGCCCAACCTGGCGCTCTGGAGCCATGTCATCCGGCGTCGCGACGGCGCTTGGCCGCGGGGTCGCACCGTCCCCGGCTTCGCGCGGGAGGTCGAGGAGCGCTACCGGCACCAGATGGCGGCGGAGCGCCTGATGGTCAACGAGCTCTACGTCTCGCTCGTCTTCCGTCCCCAGCCGACGCGCATCGGCAACGTCGCGCTGCGCCTCCTCAAGAAGGCCGATCCGGACGGCGCGCGCGCGGAGATGCGTGACTCGCTGGACGAATGCGCCAAGAAGCGCCAGGAGCTGCTCGCGGCGCTGGAGCGCTACGACCCCGAGGCCTTGGGTGTCTACCGCCGCGACGGCAGCGACGTGCTCTTCTCGAGCCTCATGGAGTTCCATGGCCTCCTGCTCAACGGGGAATGGCAGCGCATGCCCTTGCCGCGGGCACCGCTCAACGAGGTCCTGGCCACGAGCCGGCCTTTCTTCGGCAACGAGGCGATGGAGTACCGGACCGGCACCCAGACCCGGGTCGGCGCCTTCCTCGGAATCAAGGAGTATCCGACCCCCAGCGCGCCCGGCATGTTCAGCGCGCTACTGACCGCGCCGTTCCCGTTCGTGCTCACCCAGAGCTTCACTTTCCTCGGCAAGGGGACGGCCACCGACATGATGAGCCGCCAGCACCACCGGATGGCCGCTGCCGGCGACATGGCGGTTTCGCAGGCCGAGGAACTGAAGGATGCGCTCGACGACCTCATGAGCAACCGATTCGTCGTGGGCGACCACCACTTCACGCTTCACGTGCTGGCCGATGCCGTCGACGGCACGGGCGATCCCCACGGCTTGCCTCGCCTCAAGCAACTCAACGACAACGTCGCCCGGGCGCGCTACCTCCTCGGAGATACCGGGATGGTCGTGGCCCGCGAAGACCTCGCGCTCGAGGCCGCGTTCTGGGCGCAGCTGCCCGGCAACTTCGCCTATCGGACGCGCAAGGCGCCGATCACGAGCCGCAATTTCGCAGGCATGTCGCCGTTTCACAATTTCCCGACCGGGAGGCCGACAGGCAATTACTGGGGCGACGCGCTCGCCATGTTCGTGACCCGCGCGGGCTCGCCGTTCTACTTCTCGTTGCATGCGAGCGATCCCCGCCGAGCCGATGGCGGCAGTCGCCGCGACGTGGGGCATGTGACGGGCGTCGGGCCCGTGGGGACCGGCAAGACCACCCTGCTCGGCTTCTGCATGGTCGCCATCTGCAACCGGCTCGACGCCACGCAGGTGATCTTCGACAAGGACGAGGGGCTGCACATCCTGGTCCGGGCGCTGGGCGGCCGCTACCTGCCGCTCAAGAACGGCGTCCCGACCGGCTGCAACCCTCTGCAGCTCGACGACAGGGTGGCCGACAACCTGGATTTCATGCGGCAATGGCTGCGCCGGCTGGTCCTGCGCAGCCCGGCCGACACGCTCACCGTGCGGCAGGAGGAGGACCTCGACCAGGCGCTTCGAGGCACGCTGCGCCTGGACATGCCCTATCGCCGGCTGTCACGCCTGGCGGCGTTCCTCGACGTGACGGACCCCGAAGGCGTGCATGCCCGCCTGCGGCCCTGGTGCGCGGCCGAGCACGGCGACTATGCGTGGGTCTTCGACAACCCGATTGACGATATAGCGCCGATCCTCGACCAGCACGCACTCGTGGGTTTCGACGTCACGGATTTCCTCGATCACGACATCGTCCGGGCCCCGCTCACGATGTATCTCTTCCATCTGGTGAACCGCATGGTCGACGGCCGCCCCCTGGTCTGCTGGATGGACGAATTCGCCAAGCTGCTGAACGACCCTGCTTTTGCCAGGTTCGCGAAAAACGGCCTCGAGACCTGGCGCAAGAAGAACGCCAACATCGCCACCTTCACTCAGAGCACCAGCCACGTCCTGGGTTCATCGATCGCCCGCGCCATCGTGGAGCAGACCCCGACCAAGATCCTGTTCCCGAACCCCGAGGCGGAGTACGCGGAATACACCCAGGGCTTCAATCTCACGGACCGGGAATTCGCCTTGATCAAGCAGGAACTCGAGCCGGGCTCCCGGCAGTTTCTGATCAAGCAGAACCATGTCAGCGTGGTCGCCCAGCTGGACCTCCAGGGGTTCGACGACGCCTTGCAAGTCATCTCCGGACGCACGGCCAATGTGCGCCTGATGCGCGAGGTCATCGAGCAGCACGGTCCGGAGCCAGCGCAATGGCTGCCACAGTTTCGAGCCGCGCTCTCCCGCGACCCCACCCACAGCCAGATCGCATCCACAGCGAAGGAGCACCACCATGCGTAGACAACTCATTGGCCTCATCCTCGCGGTCGCCGCGGCCGCGATGCCTTGGCAGGCCAGGGCCGGTATCCCGGTCATCGACATGGCCGCCGTTGCCAACCTGATCCAGCAGCTCGGCGCCTGGCAACAGCAACTTTCGGGCATGCAGCGCCAGTACGAGCAGTTGACTCAATCCAACGCTCAGCTCCAGCAGACCTACAGCGCCATGACCGGTGCGCGTGGCATGGAGCAGCTGCTACCTACCGCTGACATCGCTCGAAACTACCTGCCGTCCAGCTACGGCGAACTGATGAACACGGTCAACGCGACCTCGGGCGGGTACGCGGGCCTGTCGGGACAGATCCAGTCAATCATGCGTGCCAACAGCATCCTCTCGAGCTCGCAGATGAGCGCGCTGAGTCCGGAGATGCGGCAGGTCGTCGAGCAAGGCCGCCAGGCTTCCGCCATGTTCAGCGCCATGAGCCAGGGGGCCTACCAGAACACCAGCCAGCGCTTCTCCGCGTTGCAACAGCTGGTCGATCGGATAGGGACTGCGAGAGATCCCAAGGCGATCCAGGATCTGCAGGCGCGAATACAGGCGGAGCAGAGCATGTTGACGAACGAACAGACGAAGTTGGAGAGCCTCTACCAAGTTGCACAGTCTGAGGAACTCGCGCGGCGGCAGCGGAACCGCGAACGCTCTGTATCTGACGTCGGATCGTTCAAATCACTGGCGATCGTCGACTACTAGTCGCGGAGAAATCTCAATGTCCAAACTCCTATGGCCTCTGACCGTCACCGTCACCATTCTTGTTGCGGCGGGAGGTACTTACTACATCGTCCAGCAGTGGGCAGAGCCTCCTATTTCGACTCCACCGACCACCGTCGATCCGCC
>NZ_JBFUCI010000360.1:0-6756 GCF_056405335.1 Variovorax sp. P1_H12_2 | reverse complement strand
GCTCCTCGTCGCTGAGCTGAGGCAGGAAGAAGGCGTTGGGTTCCGCCGCCGACGGATGGCCCGGGCGGGCCGGATCCCGGTAGCCCCCGGCGATGCGCAGCAGCGAGGTGTTCCCGGTCAGGCCGCCCGGCTTGTCCACCACCAGGTTGGCGTTGCCGCCGCCCGGCCTGTAGGTGTAGGAGGCGCCGTTGGGTATCGTCACGAGCGCCTGGACCAGCGGATTGCCAGCGCCTTTGATCTGGCCTTTGGGGATCGTCACGTTGTACGCCACGTTCAGATAGCTGGACGCCGGCGCATGCAGGAAATCGCGGTCCTGCACGGTCGGCAGGACGTTGACGTTGTAGGCGTACTGATTGCCGATCAGCTTGAGCACGCCGTCGACGCTCTTCGCGACGAGATTCTGGTTCTGCTCCGCGCCCGTGCTGTCGACGCTGCGGTAGCTCAGCACCATGTCGCCGTTCGGACGGAAGAACTGCTGCACGCCGCGGTCGAACCTGAGGCCGGTGGCGCCGGGCCTGAAGAGCGACGAGAACGCGCCGGTGCTGCCGACCTTGTTGCCGTTGCTGAGGAAGCTGGCTGGATCGTCGTTGGCGAACAGGGTCTTGCATTCCGGCGCGATGACGTCGGCCGCGACGCCGCTCACCGGTGCCGTGTCGTTGGGTGCGTTGACCCGCTTCGACAGCGGCAGCGCGTAGCACTGCGTGAGGCGCTCGAACAGCGCGGCCACGGCCAGCGAGGCGCCGGCCGGTGCCAGCGTCGCGGTCGCGACGGATTGCGGCAGGGCCGGCGGCGTCGCGTCGCTGCTGCGGAAGACGATCGAGACCGGCGCAGCGCCTTCGGTGGCGGGCACGCTCTTGACCGTGATCTCGATGTTGGCGGCCGTGCCGTCGGGCCGCACGCTCACGGCGATCGAGTCGAGCAGGCGGTCGTGGCCGGAGCCGTCGGCCGTGAAGCTGCCGCTGATCGGGTCGACGGCGTCGCCGATCAGGGTCAGCAGCGGCTGCAGCGCGGCGATCAGTTCGGCCACCTGCTGCTTGACCGTGGCGTCGGTCACCACGTCGGGCTGGGTCGCGATGGCGCCGGCCAGGTTCGCCGGATCGCCATTGGGCGCGAGGCGGGAAACGATGATGGTGGTCAGCGGCGTGACGTTGACGTTGCCGCCCGCAGCGCTCGCGGTGGTGCTGTAGAGGGTCAGGTCGTCGCGCGCGGCCATGACCACGAGCGGCGCCTTGGTGCCCTCGGGCAAGGTGCATTCGTAGRCCCCCTTGGCGTCGGTCTCGGTGCTGCACACGGTGATGCCGCGCTGGTCGATCACCGTCACCTTGGCGCCCGCGAAGGCGGCGCCGGTGGCGGCGATGCCGCTCAGCTTGGCGGCCGCCGGCGTGGCGGTATCGCCGCCGGCGCCAGCGCCAGCGCCACCGCCACTGCTACTGCCACCGGTGCTGGTGCCGCCGGTGGGCAGGAAGCCTCCGCTGCCACTGCCGCCTCCGCCGCAAGCAGCGAGCGACAGCAGAAGCGCAGTGGACAGGGCAAATCTCGTCTTTGGATGGATGCGCAACAAAATCAAACTCCTCGGTAATTCGGACCGCTAACGAACTGTTACAGCGGTGAAAGGAGTCTCTCCGCGGGCCGGGGCGCGATGAATAGTGCAATTGCACTAAGCGAGCGCCGGCGCGGGCTCGCGACCGTGAGCGAAGTCACGGCGCGGCGCGCGCGAAGTGCAACCTGGTGCAAGAAGTGTTGTCCGGCCGGCCAATCGTTGCGACCTTTTGCAACGTCCGGCCCCATGCCCGTTAGACTCCAACGCTTTTCGCACAAGCTTTTCCATGGCAGATGCATCCGCCGCGCGCACCAGGGCGGTATTCGAATTCAAGAGCGCCACGCTGCCGCTGATCGCAGTCATCCTCAAGACGGCCGATCTCGAGGTGCTGGCGCAAGCGCTCGACGCCCAGTTGGCGGACTCGCCCGACTTCTTCGAACAGGAGCCGGTGGTCATCGACCTCTCGCAACTGCAGGACGAAGAGTCCGACGCCGGGGATACGCTCGACTTCGCCGCGCTGCGCAGCCTGCTGGCGCGCCACCAGACCCAGCCGGTGGCGGTGCGTGGCGGCAGCGATGCGCAGCACGCCGCGGCCCGCGCCGCCGGCCTGTCGATCACCGCGATGCCGGTGGCGCCGGCCCCGCGCCCCGCCGCCCCGCCCGCCGAAGCTGTCGCCGAAGCGCCCCAGATCGTGCGCGAAGTGCCGGTGCCGGCCAACGGCACGCTGGTGATCGACAAGCCGCTGCGCTCGGGCCAGCAGGTCTACGCGCGCGGTGGCGACGTGATCGTGACCGCGGTGGTGAGCTTCGGCGCCGAAGTCATTGCCGACGGCAATGTCCACGTCTACGCGCCGCTGCGCGGCAAGGCGATCGCCGGTGCCCGCGGCGATACTGCGGCGCGCATCTACACGACCTGCATGGAGGCGCAGCTGGTGGCCATCGCGGGCATCTACCGCACCTCGGAGGTGGCGCTGCCGGCGGAGATCGCCGGCAAGCCGGCCCGGATCTCGCTTGACGGCAAGAAGATCGTCATGGAGCCGATCCTCTGATCGATGGGCGCGCTCGGCAACCGAACAACTGAAACATACGAACGAAGAAGGAATGGCATGGCCAAAATTGTGGTGGTGACCTCGGGCAAGGGCGGCGTCGGCAAGACGACCACGAGCGCGAGCTTCGCATCGGGACTGGCATTGGCAGGCAAGAAGACGGCCGTGATCGATTTCGACATCGGCCTGCGCAACCTCGACCTGATCATGGGCTGCGAGCGGCGCGTGGTGTACGACCTGGTCAACGTGATCCAGGGCGAGGCCAACCTGCACCAGGCGCTGATCAAGGACAAGCAGTGCGAAAACCTGTTCGTGCTGGCCGCCTCGCAGACCCGCGACAAGGAGGCGCTGACCCAGGATGGCGTCGAGAAGATCCTCAAGGAACTGGCCGAACAGGGCTTCGACTACATCGTCTGCGACTCGCCCGCGGGCATCGAGACCGGCGCGATGATGGCGATGCACTTCGCCGACGAAGCGCTGATCGTGACCAACCCCGAGGTCTCCTCGGTGCGCGACTCGGACCGCATCCTGGGCATGCTGGGCTCCAAGACCAAGCGCGCCAAGGAAGGCAGCGAGCCGATCAAGGAGCACCTGCTGATCACGCGCTACAACCCGAACCGCGTGGCCGGCGGCCAGATGCTGTCGCTCGAAGACATCCAGGACATCCTGCGCATCAAGCTGATCGGCGTGATTCCCGAGTCCGAAACCGTRCTGCAGGCCTCCAACCAGGGCGTGCCCGCGATCCACGACACCGACACCGACGTCGCGCAGGCCTACAGCGACGTGGTCGCGCGCTTCCTGGGCGAAGACAAGGCAATGCGCTTCGTCGACGCCGAGAAGCCGGGCTTCTTCAAACGAATCTTCGGAAGGTAGCCATGTCTCTTTTTTCCTTTCTGCTCGGCGAGAAGAAGAAGACGGCGAGCGTCGCCAAGGAACGGCTGCAGATCATCCTCGCGCACGAGCGCAGCGGCCTGGGCACCAAGCGGCCCAACTACCTGCCGGAACTGCAGCGCGAGCTGATCGCGGTGATCTCGAAATACGTGTCGATCAAGGCCGAGGACATCAAGGTGCACCTGGAGAAGCAGGACGACCTCGAGGTACTCGAGGTCAAGATCGAGCTGCCGGACGCACTGGCGGCACGCAGCTAGGCATTCGTTCGCGACCTGCCGCGATGCTTGTCGCAGGTTAATGAGTCCCTCGCGCGGGAGGGCTAGCCTTGTGTCTTTCCTTGAGGAGATCACACATGGCGGCCTCGCTGCCGAAAGGACCACACGCTCCAGCACCGGGTGGCGCTCGAGGTCATGCGCGAAGGCGTGGTGCAGGCCGACGAGGGCCAGTTGCTACAGGTCCGGCAGATGGCCTGGCAGTTCCGCGACTCGTCTCACAACCACGTGCAGTCGATGGATGCGAGCTGCCTTCCAATCCCGTATCGGCATCGTCCATTTCTGGCTGATGTTGTTCAGTGCCAGGTAGAAAAATTTGAAGACTGCCTCATCGGTTGGAAATGAGCCTCGGGTCTTGGTTATCTTCCTCAGGCTCATGTTCACCGATTCAATGGCGTTGGTCGTGTCAATCATCTTGCGGATGTCGGCCGGGTAATCGAAGAACGGCGACAGGCGCATCCAGTTGCGCCGCCAGGATTGACCAATCGGCGCGAAGGATGCGTCCCATTTGCCCTCGAATTTCGGATTGCCTTTTTGCTGTTAGCCTTGCATGGTTGGCAGGGCTTCTGCCATACCGGCCCCGGCCATCGTGCCCAATTGAAAAGTGAATTCACCATGACCAGCCCGCTGTACAACGCCTCCGTTCCCGTCATGCAGCAGATGCTGCGCGCCCTGTCCGATGTACTCAAGAAGGCCGAAGACCACGCGACACAAAAAAATATCGATCCGAATGCTCTGCTGCATGCGCGACTATTCCCCGACATGTTTCCGCTAATACGTCAGGTACAGATCGCCTCGGACTTCTCCAAAGGCATTGCCTCCCGACTGKCTGGTGCCGAGGTGCCATCCTGGCCCGACACCGAGGTCAGCTTCGCCGACCTGCAAGCGTTGATTGCCAAGGCTCTAGCCCATATCGAATCCTTCAAGTCCGAGCAATTTGATTCAAGCGAGAGCCGCGAGATCGTACTGCGCCCCGGCACGCCCAAGGAAAAGAAGCTGACAGCCAGCGCATATCTTCTGCACTATGGTCTGCCGCAGTTCTTCTTCCACGTGACCACCGTCTATGCCATCTTGCGCCACAACGGTATTGAGATCGGTAAGCGCGACTATATGGGTGCCTACTAACACAAGCGTTCAGCCACTCGGGCCACTGCCGCGCGATGGCATGGCGCACAGCACCGCGTGCAGCGCATCGCCCGTTTGCCCCTTGAGCCAGCTCCGATCCATTCCGTTGTCGTGCTTGAGGTGCCCGATGGCGGGCTCGACCGCCTGTCTTCGTTTGAGCCAGCGTCTTTGTTGATCGGCCATCGTCTTGATCCGGCCCCGGTGAATGCTCGGCCAGCGTATGCCCGTCATACGGATTGCCCGTGAAGCTGCGCGCTCCAACCATCAAGCCCTGCTTGTGCGAGACCGCCACGCGGACCTTCCCGCCGAACTCATGGGGCTTGCGAGCCTTGCCCTGACTGGCGGCATCGCCTAGGCCTTCGTTCGCGACCTGCCGCGATGCTTGTCGCGGGTCAATGAGTCCCTCGCGCGGGAGGGCTAGCCTTGTGACTTTCCTTGAGGAAATCACACATGGCAGCCTCGTGGCCTGCCGATCACTACTTGTTCGATGCCTTGGCCGCGATATCTTGAGCGGCATCTCGCATCGCCACCTTGAGCGCTTGAACGGGGTATCGCATGTTTATGCTCTTGTTGAGCCCGTGGTAGGGAATGCGCTGAGTGGAGCTGTACGTTTTTCCATTCAGCTCGATTTCAACGAATAGCTCAATTCGAGGCCATTGGGCTATGGGCGTGCCGTCTGCGCTGACGCTCAAAATGCCAGGGCCGCCGTCCGGAATGCCTGCTGAGGCAGCAGCAGCGCTGAACGCAAAGTTAGCGGCGGCATTTCTATGAGCACTGCCAAGTTTGTTGAAGATTTCGAAATGTTTGAGATAGGCAGTTGTCTGATCAAATTGGTCAGCATTTATGGCGAGTAGCTGGCCTCTGATGTACGCGATGCGCTCCGGGACGAGCTGTGCGTCCCCGAGCCGATACTCCCCGTATCTCTCGCTCTGAAGTGACAAGCTAATGACCTCTGGAGTTTTCTCGACCTCTGGTCGTTGATCGATGATTCGGAAGGTCGAAGCCTGATCTTTCCATGCATCGTCATATGGATACTTCGTGCTAGTCGCGCAACCAGAAAGAGCGGCGAGGAAGACTGCCAATGAGAGGCTGCGGCCGACGCAGCCCATGCGATTTAATCGATCGCGAAAAGATCTGAGCATCATCATTTTTAGTTGGGGTGGTGTGTGGATGAGAGATGGCGGCCAATTGTTCATGGCCTTCAGTTTGTGTGCACGCGCTTCAGCGATGTGTCCCCGACCCGCAATCAAAGCGTTTTGCGCGCGCTGCGATCGACCGCTATCCCGCGATTTCTGCG
The DNA here is from genome assembly GCF_056405335.1 of Variovorax sp. P1_H12_2. Lineage (NCBI taxonomy): Bacteria > Pseudomonadati > Pseudomonadota > Betaproteobacteria > Burkholderiales > Comamonadaceae > Variovorax > Variovorax sp. P1_H12_2. Next base: position 586 of record NZ_JBFUCI010000360.1, on the reverse strand, counting down.
GCGTAAGCGACCGGCTGCCTGTGGCCGACTGCGGAAGTCTAAGGCGTGATTCGTCGGCGGAGCAATGATGCTCGGTATGGCGAACCCCTATGCCCCCCAAAATCGCATTTGCTATGCGTTTGCCATGCCGTTTGCTATCGGTTTGCCATCGCGCAGGTATGCTCGCCGCGTGGCAAGGCCTGCCACCGGAGGAGCTATTCGATGACCACATGCGGAATCTTCGGGTTCAATTTCACACGAGCGTTCGAGGCTCATGGACTCAAGTTCCAGCCGCTCTATAGGGACCCCGTCGAAGCGAGGAAGCGCGCCCATGACCGAGAGGTGCACCAGCTTACCGGTACGGTTTCGGGCACCCGCTTGCAGGACAGCGCGGTCCCCCACCGACTAGGTGCTGTCCTGTCGTTCATGGAGCGCTTAGACGTACGTCTGAGCGAACCCACGGAGGATGGGGCTGCGACCTCCGAGCCGGTTACGCACTTCGGCGAAGTCATGCGCCTTGGAGAACGTTCTCCGAATGGCGGTGAAGTGATTGCCGCTGACCACTACAACCCGCACCGCGAGGCACGCCGTGACTTCATTGAACGCG
>NZ_JBFUCI010000359.1:0-6814 GCF_056405335.1 Variovorax sp. P1_H12_2 | reverse complement strand
GCCCAAGGTCGCGCTGGCACCGCTGTTCGTGATCTGGATGGGCACGGGCGCCATGCCGAAGGTCGCGATCGCGATGCTGATCGCGATCTTCCCGATCCTGATCGACACCGTGCTCGGCCTGCGCTCGACCGATCCCGACATGCTCGACATGGCGCGCGTCAACCATGCCTCGCGCGCCAAGATGCTGTGGAAGATCCGATTTCCAAATGCGCTGCCGAGCATCTTCGCGGRCATGAAGGTCGGCGTGTCCTTCGCACTGGTCGGCACCATCGTCGGCGAGTTCGTCGCCGGCGAGGCGGGGCTTGGCCATGTGATTCTGGTGGCACAGGGGAGCTTCGATACGTCCACGGTGTTTGTCGCGCTGATCCTGCTGTGCATCCTGGGGGTGCTGCTGTTCAAGGCCATCGAGGTCGCGGAGGCGCGCTACCTGGTYTGGCATGCCTCGCAGCGCGAGCGTCCGGGGCTGAACGGCGCGTCGGCTTGAAGGAATTTACTTTCGCGCGCCTATGAATTTGCCGACTTCCCACGCTGCCGGTAGTGATACGTGCATTTAGGACCTCTGACCTTCTTCCGGGTGGCGAAGTGAGTGTCGSCCGCGTTCGGGAACGCGCACACCCTGGACCCCCATCCCGGAGATACTCGCGAGGTTCAGGAATCTGGCGCTCTCTTTCACCGGAGGATACCGATGCTCAAATCCGACACAAGGCCCCGGACTGCCCCCGCGGTGGTGGTGGTCCTCGTCCTGGTCATCGCCGCGTTGCTGGCCTGGATCGCCTACCAGCAGGGCTTGTTCCAGCGCCAGGACAGGCTCTTCGTCGACCTGCCCGACGCCGCCGGCATGGCCCAGGGCATGCCGGTGACCACCCGTGGCGTGGTGGTCGGCAACGTGCGCGCCATCTCGCTGTCGCCGGCCGGCGCATCGGGCGCACGGCTCGAACTCGGCATTGGCCGCGACCACATGGCGCAGATTCCGAAGGGCACGCGGGCCCGCCTGGTGCAGGAGAGCCCGATCGGCAAGCCCGCGATCGACCTGGTGCCGCCGCGGGCCGGTGGGCAGCCGGTGGCGTCCGGCGAGGTGCTGGCGTTCGAGCGCGGCGGGGACGGCGGCCTGATCGCGCAGGAGATGCAGACCGCGCTGATGCCGGTGATCGCCGACGCGCGCAAGCTGACCGAAAGCCTGACCGACCCGGACGGCGCCTTCCAGCAGACGCTGCAGGCGGGCCGCGATGTCGTCTCGAAAATGCCCGCGATCGCCGAGAGGACCAGCGACGTGCTCGACAAGACGCAGCAGGCCGTGCAGACCATAGAGACCGGTGCCGTGTCCACGCTGCAGAGGGCCGGCCAGACCATCGACGTCGTGGCGCAGGCCGCCCCCGAAGTGATCGAGAAGGTGCAGCAGGCCGCGGCCACCTCGCAGAAGGCCAGTGCCGAGCTGCAGGCGATGGCGGCCCAGGCGTCGGAGCGATTGCCCGCCGTGCTCGACCAGGTCCAGGCCGCGGCGACGCAGACCAACCAGATGGTGAGCAATGCGCGCCAGACCTGGCCGATCAGCCTGCTGACCGGCACGCCGACCACGCCACAGTCGCTGCCGATCGACAGCATCGGCGGGCTGCCGCTTCCGGGGGAGGTGCAATGAGCCGCCGGGCCGCCCCCAAGGCGAATACCGAAGCGCTGCTGCGCGGAGGTTCCCAATGAGCCGCCGGGCCGCTCCCAAGGCGAGTACCGAAGCGCTGCTGCGCGGAGGTTCCCAATGACGAGCCGCGCAGTGAGACGGAACGCCTGCGGGCTGTGTGCCCTGGCCCTGTGCCTGCTCGGCGCTTGCTCGACGCCGCCCGTGCGCTCGGCGTCCGAGATCCAGGCCCAGGGCTACAGCACCCAGGGCATCGATCGCTACAAGGCGGGGAACCTGCCGCGTGCGCTGGCCTTCTTCCAGCAGGCACTGGTGGTCGAACAGTCGATCGAGGACGATGACGCCATCGCCGCCACGCGGCTCAACCTCTCGATGGTCTACCTGCGCATGGGGCGCCAGGACGAGGCGCTGAAGCAGCTCGACCTGGTGCTGGACGAGCGCCGCCTCGCGTTCAGCGCCGAGCGCCGTGCCGAGGCCGCATTGCGTCGCGCCATGGCGGTGCAGGCGAGCGATCGCGCGAGCGCCGGGCAATCGCTCGATCAGGCCGCCACGCTCTGCGGCAGCGGCTGCAGTGTCAGGGGCAAGATCCTCAACCTGAAGGCCTATCTGGCGCTGAGCGCCGGAAACGCCGAGGAGGGATTGCGGCTGGCGCAGCAGGCCCAGCGCGCGCTGGCCAAGGACGATGCGCTGGAGAAGGCCAATGCGCTGCGCCTGCAGGGCAGTGCCTATCTCGCGATGAAGACACCGGCCGCCGCGGTGCCGCTGCTCGAAGAAGCCTTGAAGATGGACAAGGCGGCGGGAGCGAGCGAGAAGATCTACCAGGACTTGCTGCTCCTGGGTCAGGCGTCGCAGGACAAGCCGGAACTCGCCCGGGACTACTGGACCCGGGCGCGCGACGTGGCCCTCGCCGCCGGGAACGAGGCGGGTGCCGAGCGCACCGCGAGACTGCTGGCGGCTGCGGCGCCGTAGACCGCGGCGCGGCGTTGACGGCGGGACGATCCGCGCCGTTGCCTGGGATAGAACCGGATACCGTGCGTTCGCGCCTGGCCGCGACGAGGCCGCTCGGCCGCGGCCGAACTTCGGCATTTGGCATGGCGATTGATATTTGTCAATTTGCGATCCGACCCGCTCGCGCATGCTGGACGCGCAGCTGCAAAGGAGCGCAGATGAAACTCGGAAGACTTGCATCGGCCATTCTGGCCTTGTCTCTGGCGGCACCGGTCGTCGACGCGCAAACAGCCCCCGCGGGCGCGGCCCCGCCGCCCGCCGCCAATCCCGTCGATCCGGCTTCGATTCAGGCCCTCAAGGACATGGGCGCCTACTTGCAGACGCTGGACCGGTTCCGGGCCTCGACCACGCTGACGGGCGAGCGCGTCCTGAGCGACGGCCAGAAGCTGATGCACACGGCCTCGGCCACGGTCGATGCAGAGCGTCCCAACAAGCTGCGCGCCCGGATGTGGAGTGTTCGCTCGGAGCGCGAGATCTTCTATGACGGCAAGACGGTTGCGCTGTACATCCCTGCGCAGAAGTACTACTCGACCGTCGAGTTCTCGGAGCCCAACAGCGTGCTCGTCGGCAAGCTGGAAGAGCGCTACGGCGTCGAGATCCCGATGTCCGACCTGTTCACCTGGGGCACCCCGGCAGCGCCGGTCGACAAGATCGAATCGGCGATGAATGCCGGGCAGGACTTCATCGGGGACAGTCTCTGCGACCACTACGCCTTTCGACAGGGGGATTTCGATTGGCAGATCTGGATCACGGCGGGCAACAAGCCCTTGCCGCGCAAGCTCGTGATCACCAACCGCAGCGACGATGCGCGACCGCAATCGATCACCCTCATGGACTGGAATCTGAAGCCGGCCTTCAACGAGGCGACGTTCAGGTTCACACCACCCAAGGGTGCGACCCGAATCGAAATTGTTCCGGTGAAAGCCAGGTGAGGAGCGCGACCATGAAAGGATCATTCAGCAAGATGCTTGCGGCTCCCCTGGCCGTCCTGGTCTTGGTCAGCTTTGCGTGGACCCCTGTGGCCGAGGCCGCGGGCGATCGCGGCGGTGGGGGCGGGGGCCGCGGCGGTGGTGGCGGCGGTGGCGGGGGCGGGGCTCGTGCGAGCGCCGGCGGAGGCGGTGGAGGCGCCCGCGCTGGGGGCGGTGGCGGTGGCGGCGCTGCGGCTGCGGGCGGCGGCAGGCAGGCCGCGCAGGTCAACAACAGCAGGGCCGACACGCGGACCAATGACGTCCGAAGTGCCAGCGCGAACAACGTCAACAGCAACCGCAATGCCAACGTCAACGCCAACCGCAATACGAACGTCAACGCCAATCGGAACGTCAACGTCAATGTCGCCGGCAACAACAACTGCTGCGGCGGCGGCTGGGACAATGACTACCATCCGGTCGCCGGCGCGGTGGCCGTCGGCGCCGCGGTGGCCGTGACTTCGGCCGTGGTGGGCTCGATGGTGAATACCGTGCCGGCCAACTGTGTCCCGGTCAACTACAGCGGCATGGTGTACCAGCAGTGCGGCAGCCAGTGGTATCAGCCGCAGGGATCCCAATACGTGGTGGTCAATCCACCGTACTGATGCCGCGGCGGCCACCCGGGCCGGAGTTCAACCATGACTCAACCAGCAGAACCTGTGCCAGCGCGGGCGGAAGACGCCCAGGTGCGCGGCTGGCGCGCTGCCTTTCCGCCGGCGCAGTGGCTGGCGTCCTATCAGCCCAAGTGGCTGGCCAACGACGCCATCGCCGGCGTCACCCTGGCCGCCTACGGCATCCCGGTGTCGCTGGCCTATGCCACGCTGGCCGGCCTGCCGCCGCAGTACGGCATCTACTGCTACCTGGTCGGCGGCCTGTTCTACGCGCTGTTCGGCACGTCGCGCCAACTGGCGATCGGACCCACTTCCGCGATCTCGATGCTGGTCGGCGTGACCGTGGCCGGCATGGCGCAAGGCGATCCGGATCGCTGGGCCAGCATCGCGGCGCTGACCGCATTGCTGATCGCGGCCATGTGCGCGCTGGCATGGCTGCTGCGCTTGAGTTCGCTGGTCAACTTCATCAGCGAGACCATCCTGCTCGGCTTCAAGGCCGGCGCCGCCTGCACCATCGCGCTGACCCAGCTGCCCAAGCTGTTCGGCGTCAAGGGAGGCGGTGAATCCTTCTTCGAGCGCCTCGTCATACTCGGCGGCCAGATCCCCGAGACCAACCTCGCCGTGCTGGCCTTCGGCCTCGTGGCGCTGATTCTGCTGTTGCTGGCGGAGAAGTACTTGCCGGGCCGCCCGGCCGCGTTGTTCGTGGTGGTGGCCTCCATCGTCGTGCTGTCGGTGACTCCGCTGGGCGACCTGGGCTTCAAGGTGGTCGGCGCGCTGCCCCAGGGGCTTCCGGACTTCAAGCTGCCCGGCTTGCGGGTGCGCGACGTGGAAGGCGTGATTCCGCTCGCGTTCGCCTGCCTGCTGCTTTCCTACGTGGAGAGCGTCTCGGCCGCACGCGCCCTGGCCGAAGCCCACAAATACGAGATCGATCCGCGCCAGGAATTCCTGGGGCTCGGTGCGGCCAATCTCGGCGCGGCTTTTTTCCAGGCCTATCCGGTGGCTGGCGGCCTCTCGCAATCGTCGGTCAACGACAAGGCCGGCGCCAAGACACCGCTGGCGCTGGTGTTCGCCTCGGTGACGATCGGCCTGTGCCTGATGTTCCTGACCGACGGGCTGAAGAACCTGCCCAACGTCGTCCTCGCTGCCATCGTTCTGGTGGCCGTCAAGGGGCTGGTGGACATCGGCGAGATGAAGCGACTCTGGCGGGTCAGCCGCTACGAGTTCGCGGTGTCGATGATCGCCTTCGTCGCGGTGCTGTTGCTGGGCATCCTCAATGGCGTCATCGTCGCGGTGCTGGCGTCGCTGGTGCTGCTGATCCGCCGCGTCGCGTCCCCGCATGTGGCCACCCTCGGACGCATACCGGGCACGCGGAAGTTCTCCGACATCGAGCGCAACCCCGACAACACGGCGGTGCCGGGCGTGCTCGCCTTCCGCGTCGATGCGGCCCTGCTCTATTTCAACGCCGAGCACGTGCGCGAGGCCGTGCGCCAGATGCGTCGCTCCGCCCCCGGCACGCTGAAGCTGGTGGTCTGCGACCTGTCGACCTCGCCCCAGGTCGACATGGCCGGGGCGAGGATGCTGGCCAAACTGCACCAGGAACTCGCCGAAGCGGGCATCCGCATGCGGTTGGTTGCGGCGCATGCCCCGGTTCGCGACCTTCTCCGCGCCGAAGGACTGGAAGAGAGCGTGGGCTACTTCGGGCGCCGGATCTCGGTGGCCGACGTCATCGACGAGCTGGAGGGGCGCAAGACGGCAGAAACACCGGGGTGAGTGAGGGCCCCGGCGCTCAGGGTGCCGGCTTGCGCCACACACTCGCCAGCCAGGGCTGCTGTTCGCGCGGCATGCCGGACGGTCGGTAGTAGTGTGCCAGTTCGGTGAAGCGGGCTGCCGACATGTATCGGCGCCAGGCGTCCAGGTCGTGGAAGGCGYCGTAGCGGTCGCCGTTCCAACCCTCCTGGCCATCGCCACGGGGGTTCGAGCTGAACAGCACGCCGCCCGGCTTGAGCGTCGCGTGGAGGTCGCCCAGTACGCGCGGCAATTCCTGACCGGGGACGTGGAACAGCGCCGCATTCGCGAACACGCCGTCGAAGTGGCCGGCCGGCAGACTCAGCTGGAGGAAATCCTGCTGCAGGACCTCGCACCCGCTGTACGCCCGCGCCATCGCGGCGAGCCGCTCGGACCCCTCCAGTCCTGTCGCGTGGTGGCCGAGTCGCTGGAATGTCATGAGGTCGCGCCCGGGCCCGCAGCCGAAATCCAGGATCTTGAACGGCGGATCCGTCTCGATGTACTGCAGGAGCGCCGCGATGTTCTGACTGACGTCGTGGTCCCGCGTGCCTTGCCAGAATTCTTCCGCGTGCAGGTCGTAGTGCCCGAGCGTCACGGCGGCGATCCGCCCAAGGTCGTTAGATGAAAGATGCATATTCGGCTCCTCCCTGATTCTCGCCCAGCGGCTAGACGCCATCAGGCAAGGGGCGGAGTCGGATGGCAGCCTGGCTTGGCGAATGCGATCGCCGCGGCTTGCAGTTCGGGCACCAGGGTCATGAGCCGGCGGGTGAGCCAGTACAACTGGGAGGYATCGATCGGGTTGGGCAACCTGAGGA
>NZ_JBFUCI010000358.1:0-6822 GCF_056405335.1 Variovorax sp. P1_H12_2 | reverse complement strand
GCCTGGGCCATCGCCAGCAGCGGCGTCATGCCGATGCCGCCGGCCAGCAGCAGGTGGCGGCGGGCCTCGCCGCGGATCGGAAAGCTGTTGCGCGGCGCGCTGATCGGCAGCAGGTCGCCTTCGCGGACGCGGCCATGCATCGAGGCCGAGCCGCCGCGGCTGTCGGTCTCGCGCTTGACGCCGATCAGGTAGCGCGAGGCCGCGCTGCCGTCCGCGCCGGCGTCGCTGGCCAGCGAGTACTGGCGCGAGAAGCCGCCGGGCATGTGGACGTCGATGTGGGCGCCGGCCTGGTAGGCCGGCAGCGCGCGGCCGGCCGGATGCACCAGTTCGAAGGCCAGGATCTCCGGCGTCTGGCGCGCGATGCGCGCGACCCGCACGGTGAGGTTTCGCTCGACCATGGCCGGGCTACTTGGCGGCTGACTTGCGCAACTCGACCCCGGTGCCCTTGTTGACGAACTGCGTGGTGTAGGCGTCGCGGTAGTTGAAGTCGGTGGGCTTGTAGAGCCCGGCCGACACCGTCTTGTCGTAGAAGTCCTTCATGCGCTCGTCGCTGATCGCGCCGATGCCCTTGGTGGCGGCGTCGCCGACGTCGATGTGGGCGCGCAGGATCGGGATCGATTTCTCGATGTAGTCGTCGCTGATGTCCGGGTTGATCTTCTGGATCATCTCGTCGGCCGCCTTGCGGTCGCCGTAGAGGTAGTTGTAGGTGCCGATGTTGGTRGCCTCGACGAAGCGGCGCACCACGTCGGGCTTGGTCTTCACCAGGTCCTGGCGGGTCTCGATCACCATCCCGTAGGTCGACCAGCCGGCGTCGGCCAGCGACAGCACCACCGGCTTGAAGCCGGCCTGCTTCTCGACCGCCAGCGGCTCCGAGGTCGCATAGGCCTGCTGCACCGCCTGCTTGTCGGCCAGGAACTGCGACAGGCTGTAGTTGTACGGGCGCACCTGCTCGTCGCGCATGCCGTAGGCCTTCTTCATCCATTGCCAGTAGCTGATCTGGCCGTCCTTGGCCAGCAGCACGGTCTTGGCGCGGGCCAGGTCGGCGAACTTCTCGAAGCCCTGGCCCGGGTGGGCGATGATGGCCTGCGGGTCCTTCTGGAAGTAGGCCGCGACCACCACGGTCGGCACCTTCTGCTTGATGTTGTCGAAGGCCATCAGCATGTTGCCGGTCATCAGGAAGTCGACCTTTCCGGCCGGCAGCATCGGCCGGTTGTTGACCTGCGGGCCGCCCTGCTGGATCTCGACATCGAGCCCGTACTTCTTGTAGGTGCCGTCGGCCAGCGCCTGGTAGAAGCCGCCGTGGCCGGGCTGGGCGCGCCAGTTGGTGGCCAGCACCACCTTGTCCTGGGCGAAGGCGGCGAAGGCGCTGCCGGCGAGCACGGTGGCCAGCAGGCTGCGGGCGATGAAGCGGGAGTCGGATTGCATCGTGGTTCCTCGGGTTGTGTCTCTGTCGGGGTGTTGCGGGTTCAGGCGTCGCGCGCCATGTCGGGGTGCCAGCCGCGCGTCTTGCCGGGGTTCATCAGGCCCATCGGGTCGCTGCGCTTCTTGAAGTCGATCTGCTGCGTGTCGATGGTCTTCATGCCGCCGTCCTCGATGGTCACGACGTGCGGGTTGAAGATCTGGCAGCCGCCCTGCGATTCGATCTCGCGCATGACCTCGTACTGGTGCGCCTCGCCCTTCCAGCGCACGAGCAGGATCGAGAAGGTGCCGTACTCGCCGCCGGCGCGTGCGAACTCGTGGTGCTGCAGCACGTCGTCGCCGAAGATCTCGATGTGGCGGTCGACCACCGCGGGATCGAAGGGCTGGGCGTAGGCCACCTGCAGGTAGGTCCAGCTGCGGTCGACCTTGAGCGCCTGCAGCGTCGTGTGGTTGTAGGCGCATTCGTAGGCCGGCGGCAGGCCGGCCGCCTGCAGCTCGGCCTCGGTGCCTTCGAGCGAGACGCGGCCGCCGTGCGCCGCGACCAGCGCGCGAAAGGCCGGCATCGACCCGGGCGCGACCATCGCGAACATCGCATGGCGGTCGGGCGGGAAGTGCTCGCCCAGCGTCGCGTAGTAGGGCGAGAAGCGCGCATCGACGGCCGACAGCAGGAACAGCTCCAGCGCCRGCGTGCTCGCGGCCACGCCGAAGTCCAGCACCCGCCGGTAGCTGTCGAACAGCGCGATGCAATGCACCCATTCGACCGCCGGGCTCAGCGCCACCTCGACCTCGGTCAGGATGCCGTTGGTGCCGTAGGCGTGGTGCACCTGCTGGATCTCGTCGCCGTGCAGCTCGATGATCCGCGGCTCGCGCTCGACGGTCATGATGCGCGCGCGCAGCAGGTTGCCCGGGTCGCGCAGGATGCCGTGGCGGATCGAGCCGATGCCGCCGAAGCCGCCGGCGATGAAGCCGCCGATCGAGGCCACGTGCCAGGTCGAAGGCCACATGCGCAGCGCCTGGCCGGTCTCGGCCACCGCGAGGTCGATGTCGTGCATGCGGGCGCCGGCCTGCACCCGCACGCGGCCGTCGCCGATCTCGAGCACGCGGCTCATCGGCGTGACGTCGAGCACCAGCCCGCCTTCGAGCGGCACGCACTGGCCGTAGTTGCCGGTGCCGCCCGCGCGCACCGTGAGCGGCAGCTTCCACTTCGCGGCCACCGCCGCGGCCTGGCGCACGTCGTCCTCGGTCGAGACCCTGACCACCAGGTCGGCCACGCAGCCAGCGAGCTGTTCGGTCAGGATCGGGCTGTACCAGTAGAAGTCCTTCGAGAGCTGCTTGCGCTGGCTCGCCGAATCGATGACGTTGAGGCCATGCAGGTCGCGCCGGACGGCGTCCCAGTCGATGGCGCCTGTTTCAGGAAGGGTGTCTCGTTCAAGGACGGTCGAATTCATCATGTGCTTTTCAAGTGGCTCGCAGCCGTGGGTTCCCATTCCCTTCGTGGAACACCGCGGAACCGGCTTCGCCGGGCCGCTGGTGTTGCCCCCGGCAGGGGGGGCGCCCGGACACGAAGTGCCGGGCAACCTGGGGGCGAGCTACCTTTCCCTCCTCATTTCGCTCTCGTGCCAATGGCCCAGAACGGCGCGCGACAAGGCGGCGAACACGATGAAGATCACGATGCCCAGCAGGGACACCAGCAGCAGGGCCGCGAACATCATCGGGATCTCGGTGCGGAAGCTCGATTCGAGGATCCGCGAGGCCAGCCCGGTCTCGCGGCCCGCGGTGCCGGCCGTGAACTCGGCCACCACGGCGCCGACCAGGCTCAGGCCGCCGGCGATCTTGAGGCCGGCCATGAAGTAGGGCAGCGCGCTCGGCGCCAGCAGCAAGCGGAAGGTCTGCCAGGGCGAGGCCTTGTAGAGCTGGAACAGGTCGCGCAGGTTGCTGTCGGCGCTCTTCAGGCCGATGACGGTGTTCGACAGGATCGGGAAGAAGGCCACGATCCAGGCGCACAGCAGCAAGGCCGCGGTGGTGCTCGACACGTAGATCAGGATCAGCGGCGCGATCGCGATGATCGGCGTCACCTGCAGGATCACCGCGATCGGGAACAGGCCGATCTCGACCCACTTGAAGAGCGCGAAGGCGATTGCCAGCAGCACGCCGCCGACGATCGCCGCGGCCAGCGCGAGCAGCGTGAGCTTGACCGTRAACCACAGCGCGCTCGACAGCGTGTCCCAGTTGTCGATCAGGGTGGTGAAGATCAGCGACGGCGCCGGGATGATGTAGTGCGGCACATGGTTGACGCGCACCAGCACTTCCCACAGCGCGAGCAGGCCGGCGACGATCGCGATCGGCACCGCGATGCGCAGCAGCGACTCGCGCCGCCGCAGCCGCTCGTCGCGCGCCTGCAGCTGGGCGGCCGAGGGCGCGTCCTGCAGCTGCGCCAGCGCCGGTTGCTCAGTGATCGATGTCGACGCCATGGAGGGCTCCGTGCAGGGATTGCGACACCGCGGTGCAATGCGCGTTGTAGCGGGTGGAGGTGCGGAAGGCTTCGCCGCGCGGATAGGGTTCGTCGATGCGGATCTCGTCGATCACGCGGCCCGGGCGCGGCGCCATCACCACGATGCGGTTCGACAGGTAGACCGACTCGTAGACGCTGTGGGTGACGAAGATCACCGAGAAGCGGTGCTCGCGCCAGATCGCCAGCAGGTCGTTGTTGAGCTTGATGCGGGTCATCTCGTCGAGCGCGGCGAAGGGCTCGTCCATCAGCAGCAGGCGCGGCCGCGTGACCAGCGCCCGCGCGATCGACACCCGCATCTTCATGCCGCCCGACAGCTCGCGCGGATAGACGTCGGCGAAGCGCGAGAGGCCGACCATCTCGAGCACCTGCGCCACCACCGGCGCCGCTTCGTCGCGGCCCATGCCGGCGAGCTTGAGCGGCAGCCAGACGTTGTCGAACACCTTGGCCCAGGGCATCAGCGTCGGCTCCTGGAAGACGAAACCGAGCTCGCGGTCGCTGGTCGAGGCGACGCTGTTCGCGGCCGACCAGGCCACCTCGCCCGAGCTGATGCGGGCCAGGCCGGCGATCAGGCGCAGCGCGGTGCTCTTGCCGCAGCCCGAGGGGCCGAGGAAGCTGATGAAGTCGTGCTCGCCGCAGTCGAGCGTCATGCCCTGCAGCGCGAGGGTGCCGTTGGCGAAGCGCTTGCTGACGTTGCGCAGGCTGACCAGCGGCGGCGTGGAGGGCGTGGCTTCGGCCATGCTCAGCGCCAAGCCGGTTCGTTGGCCAGCCGCTCGATCGGGAAGCGATGGACTTCCTGCAGCAGCTCGACGAAATTCCGCCCGACGTGGTCGAGCACCGCCTGGCCCTTGGCCGCGGTGGCGAGCGTGGCATCCCCGGCCGCACCGGCCGGATTGATGTCGTGCATCTGCCAGCCGAGCTTGCCGGTCGGGGTGATCGAGAGGAACCGGTTCTCCTTCGCCAGGTCTTCGGTCAGCGAATGGAAGTTGCGGAAGTTCTCGGGCCGCACGTGGTCGGGCGTCAGGTGCAGCATCACCGAGCTTTCGAGGTCGCCCGCGTGCACGCCGTGCTTGCCTTCGTGCGCCGTGAAGAGGCCTTCGGGCAGACCCAGCGTGTACCAGTTGGCCGCCACCACCATCATGTCGTGCGACTCGCGCAGGTCGCGCGCGACGATGTCCATCACCGCCATCTGGCCGCCGTGGCTGTTGTAGAGCACCAGCTTGCGCACGCCGGCGCGGGCGACGCAGGCGCCGATGTCCTTCCATTGCGCGATCAGCGTCGAGGCCGACACCGTCAGCGTGCCCGGGTAGCGCGAATGCTCGTTGCTCTTGCCGTAGGCCACGGTGGGCAGGAACAGCACCGGCAGGTCGTCCGGCAGGTGCGGGATCGTCGCGCGCACCATGCCGTCGATGGTGGCGGTGTCGGTGGACATCGGCAGGTGCGGTCCGTGCTGCTCGGTGGCGCCCACCGGCAGGACGGCGATCAGCCGCGAGCGGTCGAGGCGGGAAAACTCTTCGCTGGTCAGGTCGGACCAGTAGCGGCTGCGCGGGCGGGCGGAACTCATCAAGCACCTCGTTCGTCGTGAAGGTGCCTAAATTATCCACTCGGTAAAGAAAGAGTCTTAGCGTTTACCCGAAAAGTTGTCACAAAGCCAAAGCCAGGAATACCGCGGAACTGGCTCCGCCGGGCCGCTGGTATGGCCCCCGGAGAGGGGGTGCCTGAGCCACGCGAAGTGGGCGAGGCTGGGGGTGATCTTGATCATTCGGTCAAATACGCCAGGCAATCTCGTGCCGCGCCTCCAGTCGGCCGAGCCGCTCGTCGATCTGTCGGGCCAGGGCGCCTTGCGCGGCCTCGGGGACGCCGCGGATGCCGATCGTGACCAGGCTGCCGTGCACCGCGTTCGCGCCCACCTCGACCTGGAAGCCGCCGGCCTGCGGAAGGTCGGCCAGCAGCTGGGTCACCACGCGCCGCGCGGCATCCCAGCGCAGCGCGGGCTTGAAGATCTTGCCCACGGCCGTCAGCGGCATGGGGTCGACAAAGAGGACGTTCACCGGCACCGCGGCACGCTCGGGCGTGCGTGCCCGGACGAAGTCGAGCAACGCCGCCTCGTCGAGCGCCGCGCCGGCCTTCAATTGCACATACGCGACGGGCATCTCGCCAGCACGGATGTCGGGCTGGCCGACGACCGCCGCCAGCGCGACGGCGGGGTGCTGGAAGAAGACCTCCTCGATCGCCAGCGGATCGATGTTGTGGCCGCCGCGGATGATGAGATCCTTGGCGCGGCCCGTGAGCCAGAGATAGCCTTCGTCGTCCAGCCGGCCCAGGTCGCCCGAGTTGACCCAGCCGGGCTCGACAAAGGCCTGGCGGTTGTGCGCGTCGCTGACGTAGCCCTTGAAGACGCCGGGCCCCGACATGGCCACCACGCCGATCTCGTTGACCGCGCAGTCGCCTTGCCAGCGGCCTTCGGCGTCGACTTTCACGATCCGCACCCGGCTGTAGGGGAGCGCGTGGCCCACCGACCCGATGCGCAGCGGGCGTTCGGCGTAGCTCATGGAATGAACGCTCGAAGTCTCGGTCATGCCGTAGACCTCCAGCACCGGCCGGTGCAGCAACTCGCCGTAGGTCTTGCAGACCGCCACCGGAATGGCAGAGCCGCCGCCCGAGACGATCTCGATGCTCGACACGTCGGCACCGCCCACCGGCACGTTCAGCGCGGCGGCGAGCACCGTCGGAACGCCGCCGAACACGGACGGCCGGTAGCGTTCCACCAGGCGCCACACGTTGCGGACCGCCTGGGGATCGCGCCAACCGGCGGGCGAGACCACCACCAGCGTGCCGCCGGCGCACAGCGTGGCCAGCCCCTGCGTGAGGGCGCCGCCGACGTGGAACAAGGG
>NZ_JBFUCI010000357.1:0-6832 GCF_056405335.1 Variovorax sp. P1_H12_2 | reverse complement strand
GAGTACGTTCATCGTGCCTCCGAAAAGTGCTTCAGAGGTTCACGAGGTTCCGAGCGCTTTGTGGATGTCCTGGATCAGCTCCGGGCCCACGCGCGAGGCCATGGCCTGGTGCACCGGCTTGAGCTGCGCGATCCAGGCCGCCCGTTCTTGCGGCGTGAGCGCATGCAGCCTGATCCTGCCGCTGGCCTGCATCGCGGCGATCGCGTCGTCGTTGTCCTTTTGCGAGATGGTGTCGTTGCGCTCGGTGGCCTCCTTCATGGCCACCTCGAGCGCGCTGCGGATGTCGGCCGGCAGCGCATCCCAGAACTTCTTGTTGACGATCACGCCATAGCCGATATAGCCATGGTCGGTGAGCGCGCCATGGGCCTGCACCTCGTGCGTCTTCTGCGTGTAGATGTTGGACGGCGTGTTCTCGGTGCCGTCGACCACGCCGGTCTGCAGCGCCTGGTAGACCTCGGAGAAGGCCATCACCTGCGGGATCGCGCCGAGCGCGCGCATCTGCGCCTCGAGCACCTTGGACGACTGGATGCGCAGCTTCAGGCCCTTCATGTCGCCGGGCCGCCGGACGGCCTTGTTGGCGGTCATGATCTTGAAGCCGTTGTCCCAGTAGGCCAGCCCCTTGAAGCCCTTGGGCTCCAGCCGGGCCAGCAGCCGGGTGCCGATCGGCCCGGTGGTGATGGTGCGCAGCGCCGCCTTGTCCGGAAAGATGTAGGGCAGGTCGAAGACCTCGAACTCCTTGACGCCCAGCGGCCCGAACTTGGCGAGCGATGGCGCCAGCATCTGCACGGCCCCGAGTTGCAGCGCCTCGAGTTCTTCCTTGTCCTTGTAGAGCTGGCTGTTCGGATAGACCTCGACCTTGACCCGGCCCCGGGTCAGTTCGGCGGCCCGTTTCGCGAAGTAATCGGCCGCGGCCCCCTTGGGCGTGTTGGGCGCCACCACGTGGCTGAACTTGAGGACGATCGGCGCCGGCTGTGCGAACACCCTCGGGACTGCGAATGCGGACGCGCCGACCCATACGGCACGCCGAGTCATGGAATGGCTCATGAATGTCTCCCTGTCTTGTTTTTCGATCTGCGACCCGCTGCGCCGTTTTTTTTTGACGCACTCCGTGTCGCTCCCCCTTGCGGTGCTTCAGCGTGACGCTGCGCGCAGCACCGCCTGCGCCTTGAGGACCACCGGCCGGTCGACCATCTTGCCGTCGACCGCGACCGGCGCTCCCCCACTTGCGGCATCGGCCGCAAGAACCCGTTTCGCCCAGGCGACGCGTTCAGGCACGGGCGAGAAGCCCTGGTTGACCGACGCCACCTGCTTCGGATGAATGCACAGCTTGGCGCCGAAGCCGAGGGCGCGCGCCCGGCGCGCCTCGGCCTCGAGACGCGAACTCTGGTCGATCGCCGTGCTGACGCCATCCACCGGCGCCTGCAGCCCCGCCAGGCGCGAGGCCAGCACGATCTGCGAGCGGTAGAAGAGAAGCTCGTGGCCGTCGCCCTCGTCGTCCGCCTCGATGTCGAGGTCGGCCTGGAAGTCGATTGAGCCGAACACCAGGCGCTGCACGTGCATCGCGCTAGCGATGCCGGCCAGGCGATCGATGCCGCGCGCGGTCTCRATCAGCGGCCACAAGGCCGCGGCCGGCAGCGCGGTGGCGATCGCCCGCAGCACGGCCGCATCCTCGGCCTTCGGCAGCATCAGCGCCTCGATGCCCGCGCGGGCGCACAGCTCGACATCGGCGGCGTGCCACGGGGTGTCGGCCGCATTGATGCGCACACCGATGACCGGCGCTGCAGCGCCATCGCGGCGCGCGGCCAGCCACTCGCCGACCTGGGCGCGCGCCTCGTCCTTGCGTTCCGGCGGCACGGCGTCCTCGAGGTCGAGGACAACCGCATCGGCGCCGCTGGCGCAGGCCTTGTCGAAGCGTGCGGGCTGGTGGCCCGGCACGAACAGCAGGCTGCGGGCAGGCGGACGCGGCGTCGAAGCGGAAGACATCCGGATCCCTCAGGCCAGCAAGCGCTTGACGCGCGGCGCTTCGGCCAGGTGCCAGATACGCTGACAAAGTGCCTTTGCTTCTTGGGGCGTAGCGGCCTCGCCGTACTGCGTGAGCCGCTTCATCTTGTCCTCGATCTCGGCGCGGCTCAGCGTGTTGCCGGGGTCGCCCTTGGGTTCGTCGACGCGGCCCGAGAAGCTGCGGCCGTCGGTGGTCGTGACGCTGACCTTGCCGATCCAGCGCGCGGGGTAGGCCGTGTCGACCTCGCGGTCGAGTTCCATCATCACCTTGTCGCGGAAGGCCGCGACCTCGGGCGCGAGGTAGTCGCGGTCGAACTCGGTCAGGCCCGCGCGGCCGTGCACCGCGATCAGCCCCAGCACCGTGCCCATCGAGAACTTGCCCTGGTGCACCGTGGCGGGCACCACCACGCGGCCCAGCACGTCGATGGCCCCCTGGTGCACATGGGTCACGACGCGCGCGATGTCGCCGTGCGTCAGGCGGTTGTCGGTCATCACCTGCAGCAGCGCATCGGCCGCCGGGTGCGTGTGGCGGCAGGAGGCGTGGTACTTGAACGAGGTTTCGGCCAGCGTCCAGCGGCTGCCCAGTCCATCGACCAGGCGCCCGGGATCGGCGTCGGTCGACATGCCGACGCCCAGGCCCTGCGCGCCTTCGAGCACGCGCTGCGCACCGGTGAAGCCATCCTTCGCGAGGTAGGCCGACATGAGGCCGCTGGCCGCGGCGTGCGCGCAATGCAGCTGCTTCGAATCGGCCGCGTCGCGCAGGAACTCCCAGACACCCGCCGACTGCGTGCCGGCCGAGCCGAAGGCATCCAGCATTTGGGCCGGCGACAGTTCGAGCAGCCGGCCCACCGCCGCTGCGGCGGCCAGCGTGCCCGCCGTGGCCGTGGTGTGGAAGGTGCGGTAGTGCGAGCGGCCGAGGAACTCGCCGACACGGATGCCGACTTCGTAGCCCGCCACCACGGCGGTCAGCAGCTGCGCGCCGCTCGCACCCAGCGCCTGGGCCGTCGCCAGCGCCGGCGCGAACACGACCGCCGCCGGATGGAACACGGAGCCGTTGTGCACGTCGTCCTGCTCCACGTAGTGCGAGGCCGCGGCATTGACCAGTGCCGCGAACAGCGGCGAGGTGGTGCGGCGCGAGATCAGCACCTCGCTGGGGCCGTCGGCGGGGCCCATCATCTCGGCGAAGCGCTGGATGCTGCGCACCGGACGCGCCGAGCGGGCCGCGAGCACGGAGCCGAGCCAGTCGAGCATCAGGTCCTCGGCGCGGCGCAGCACCGGATCGGGAATCTGGGCGAACGAGAGTTCGGCGGCGAAGGTGGCGAGGGTCTGGCTGGGGTGGTTGTTCATGGTGAGAGCCTGCTTGTTCATAAAGATCTGATCAGTTGAGGACAGAGCAAAAACTGCTGCGCAGTTTCTTGGTCTGTCCCGCAAGGTCTCAGATTGCACCTTCGGCATGCAATGCGGCGATGGCGGCGGCGTCGTAGCCGACCTCGGCCAGGATCGCATCGGTGTGCTGGCCGAGCGTCGGCACCGCATCCATGCGCGGATCCCACTCGCGCGGCATGCCGGGCGGCCAGAGCGCGGGGATTGCGCCGGCACCCGTACCGACGTCGGTCCAGCGATCGCGCGCCTGCAGTTGCGGGTGGTTCCACAGGTCCTGCATCGTGTTGACCTGCGCGTTGGCGATCTGCGCCGCGTCGAGCCGCTCGATGATGCCCGCCGCGGTGAACGCCGAGAAGGCCTGGACGATGATCTCGCGCAGCGCATCGCGCGAAGCGGTGCGCAGCGTGTTGGACGCGAATCGCGGGTCGGTCGCCAGGCCGGGCTGCTCGAGCACCTTCGCGCAGAACGCCTGCCACTCGCGCTCGTTCTGCAGCCCCAGCATCACCAGCTTGCCGTCGCCGGCGGCGAACGGCCCGTAGGGATAGATGGTGGCGTGCGCCGCGCCCGCGCGCGGCGGCGGCGGCGCGCCCTCGAAGGCGTAGTACATCGGGAAGCTCATCCACTCGGCCATGCTCTCGAGCATGGAGACATCGATGCGGCAGCCCTTGCCGGTCTTGCCGCGCTGCAGCAGCGCCGCCAGGATGTTGCTGTAGGCGTACATGCCGGCCGAGATGTCGGCGATCGAGCAGCCGGCCTTGGCCATCTCGTCGGGCGTGCCGGTGACCGACAGGAAGCCCGATTCGCTCTGGATCAGGAGGTCGTAGGCCTTCTTGTCGCGATAGGGTCCGGGCGCCGCCGCATCGTCGCCGTAGCCCGAGATGTCGCAGACGACCAGTCCCGGGTGCAGCGGCAACAAGGCCTCGAACGACAGGCCCAGCCGTGCCGCGGCGCCGGGCGCGAGGTTCTGCACCAGCACGTCGGCCTCGGCCACCAGGCGCTGCAGGATCTCCTGGCCCTGGGGGTGCTTCACGTCCAGGGTCAGGCTCTCCTTGGAACGGTTGGTCCAGACGAAATGCGAAGCCAGTCCGTGCACGCGCTGGTCGTAGGCGCGCGCGAAGTCGCCGCTGCCCGGCCGCTCGACCTTGATCACCCGGGCGCCGAGGTCGGCCAGTTGGCGGGTGCAGAACGGCGCCGCGATCGCGTGCTCGAGCGTGAGCACGGTGATGCCTTCGAGGGGTCGCATCAGAAGCTCCGGGGCAGCCCGAGCATGTGCTCGGCCACGTAGCTCAGGATCAGGTTGGTCGAGATCGGCGCCACCTGGTAGAGGCGGGTCTCGCGGAACTTGCGCTCGATGTCGTACTCGCAGGCGAAGCCGAAGCCGCCGTGGAACTGCAGGCAGGCATTGGCCGCTTCCCACGAGGCCTTGGCCGCGAGGTACTTCGCCATGTTGGCCTGGGCGCCGCAGGGCTCGTGCGCATCGAAGCGCCGGCAGGCCTCGTAGCGCATCAGGTCGGCGGCCTCGATCTCGATGAAGGCCTCGGCGATCGGGAACTGCACGCCCTGGTTCTGGCCGATCGGGCGACCGAACACGATGCGCTCCTTGGTGTAGGCCGTGACCTTGTCGATGAACCAGTAGCCGTCGCCGATGCATTCGGCCGCGATCAGCGTGCGCTCGGCGTTGAGGCCGTCGAGGATGTACTTGAAGCCCTGCCCTTCCTCGCCGACGAGGTTCTCGGCCGGGATCTCCAGATTCTCGAAGAACAGCTCGTTGGTCTCGTGGTTGACCATGTTCAGGATCGGCCGCACGGTGAGGCCGTGACCGATGGCCTCTCGCAGGTCGACGATGAAGATCGACATGCCTTCGGACTTCTTCTTCACATCGGCCAGCGGCGTGGTGCGCGCCAGCAGGATCATCAGGTCGGAGTGCTGGATGCGCGAGATCCAGACCTTCTGGCCATTGATGACGTAGCGGTCGCCCTTCTTCACGGCGGTGGTCTTGATCTTGGTGGTGTCGGTGCCGGTCGAGGGCTCGGTCACGCCCATCGACTGCAGGCGCAGCTCGCCGGACGCGATCTTCGGCAGGTACAGCCGCTTCTGCGCCTCGGAGCCATGGCGCAGCAAGGTGCCCATGTTGTACATCTGGCCGTGGCAGGCGCCGGAGTTGCCGCCGGCGCGGTTGATCTCCTCCATGATCACCGAAGCCTCGGTCAGGCCCAGGCCCGAGCCGCCGTACGCCTGCGGGATCAGCGCGGCCATCCAGCCGGCCTTGGTCAAGGCGTCGACGAACTCGGCCGGGTAGGCGCGCGCTTCGTCGACCTTGCGGAAGTACTCGTTGGGGAACTGGGCGCAGAGGTCGCGCACGGCGTCGCGGATGTCCTGGTGACGAGAAATGGAGGAAATCATGGGGCTCGTGAAGTTGATTGAAAGGGTCGGACGGCTCAGCCCAGGCGTGCAGTGGCCTGCATCAGCAGCGCGCCCTGCTCGTCCTCGGCCCACAGCACGGCCTTGCCATCGGCATCGGCCGCATGGCCGCGAACGCGCAGCAGGCGGCCACAGGTCAGCGGGCGCACGGCCTTGAAGCTGTAGGCCCGCACGCCGCGGCCCGGGTTGTGCTGCTGCGCCGCTTCGAGCAGCAGCGTGGCGATCAGCGGGCCGTGCACCACCAGGTCGTCGTAGCCTTCGACCTGGGTCACGTAGGGATGGTCGTAGTGGATGCGGTGGCTGTTGAAGGTGAGCGCCGAGTAGCGGAACAGCAGCGGCGCGTCGGGCCGGTGTTCGACGGTCCAGAGCGCATCGGCCGGCGGTGCCTGCGGCGGCGCCGATTCGCCGCGCTTGGCGGCTTCGCGGTAGACGATGTCGTGACGGTCGCGCAGCAGCAGCGTCGCGCCGGCATGCACCTCGTGTTCGACCTTGACGAAGACCAGCGCGCCGGCCTTGCCCTGCTTCAGGCTGACGTCGACCACCCGCGAGGTCTTGCGCGCGGGCGCCGCCAGCGGTACCGGGGCGAAGAACTCGAGCTGGCTGCCGGCCCACATGCGGCGCGGCAGCGGCACCGGCGGCAGGAAGCCGCCGCGCGCCGGATGGCCGTCGGGGCCGAGCCGGTTCTCGGGCGCGGTCGGCAGGAAATAGCACCAATGCCAAAGCGGCGGCAGTGCCCGGCCGGCCGGCCAGGGCTGATCTTCATTGCGCAAGGTCGCCGCGAGCGCGCTCGCGGTCCAGGGCGACATCAGGTCGTCGTGGGTCTCGCTGCGGCCGATCCAGCTGCGCAGGTGGTCGATGTCCAGGGCTTCTTCGGTCATGGCGGCGCTCGTTCGATGGAGTGGGTTGCCGCTCATTCCTGTCGCGGACCGCCGGCCTCGCGCTCGACCCGCTGCCAGATCTCGACGCCCATCGGGTCGTCGATCTCCTCCAGGATGTGGCCCACCAGGCCGATGGCGCGGGCCATCAC
>NZ_JBFUCI010000356.1:0-6844 GCF_056405335.1 Variovorax sp. P1_H12_2 | reverse complement strand
GTGCCCAGCACATGGCCGACGGCCGTGCTGATCGGCCCGCCGCTCGACACCACGAGCACCTTGGCGCCATGGTGCTTGTCGCGCACATGGTCGAGGGCCCTCGTCACCCCGGCCAAGAAGTCCACATAGCTCGGCATGCCCACCGGTTCGGTGCGGCCCTGCATCCAGGCGCCGAGGCCCTCGCGCAGCAGGCGGAAATGGTGGCGGTACATCTCCGGCGTGTCGGGCTTCTCCAGCTTGCCGGGATGGATGGTGGCAATGATCGCCTCGCTGTCGTATTCGTTGAGGCCGGGCCAGGGCAGCACGTCCTGGCGCTCGAGCCCCAGGCCTTGCGCGATTCCCTCCCAGGTCTGGCGATGGCGCTTCAGCGTGCCGGTGATCACCGCATCGAAGCGCATGCCGCGCTCGCGCCAGTACTCGCCCAGCCGGACCGCCTGCCTGCGGCCCAGGTCGCTGAGCTGGTCGTAGTCGGCCGCACCGAAGCTGGCCTGTCCGTGGCGCACGAGATAGAGAGTTCCCATGGCGAGCGATTCTGCCCACGAGGCTCGCCCCACGGGGTCGCGGCGGCGACGTCCGGGCCAAGAATTGACCCCCGACCAGGCTTATCGAGGCGTCGTCAAACCGAATATAAGAAGATTCTCATTCCATTGGAAGGAAAATTCCAATTCAATTATCGGAATTGAAATGATCGAATTCAGGAAGTTTTTCACGATTGATCTGTAGATTGAAAATTCTGGCCTTCTTTAGGCAGATGTCCGGTCTTCTTTCGGACAGTTCTCATATGACCAGAAAGGTGCCGGCAATACCATGAGGTCATGTTGTTGCTCTCTGCAATTAAGCGATTCACGTAATCCAGGCCGAGGGTAATTGATGGCACGCGCAGACGGGCTGCGCGGCATGGTGTCAATTGAAATCAAAAGGATCAGTCGGGTGAACAAGTCATATACCAGCGTTTGGAATGAAGCCCTTGGGGCGTGGGTCGCTGCGTCGGAACAGGTGAAATCACGRGGCAAGCGTTCGGGTGGCTCGGTCCGCCTGGGCCGCGCCGCGCGACGCATTCTCCTGGCAGCCGCGCTGCCTTCGGCCTTGCTCTTCTTTGGCTTGTCGCCTGTGGCGAATGCCGCCGGTGTGTGTGTGAACGACACCTCGTCCGCTCAGTTTTTTGGGAGTTCCACCGCACTTTCCACCGGATGCAATAGCCCTTACCTGCCCTTTTTCGGTTCGTCCGCCTATGCCATCATCGGAACCAACGGCGGCACTTTGGGACTTACCAGCGGCAAACTCTCCGTTTTTCTGGATCCCGGCATGAGCACGACCAAGAATGTCCTGTCAGGTACGGCATCCGGGAACGACGTGTTGCTCAGCGGCGTGGCCGCCGGTGCGCTGAACGCGACCAGCACCGAAGCGGTGAACGGCTCGCAATTGTTTGCGACCAACCAGAACGTGGCCGCCAACACGGCGAATATTGCGACCCACACGACCAGCATCGCCGGCAACACGACGGACATTGCCAACCTCGGCGGCCGTGTCACGACGGTCGAAGGCTCGGTGACGAACCTGACCAACGACCTGAACAACGGTCTGGTGGGCCTGGTGAAGCAGGATGCGACGACCAAGGCGATCACCGTGGCTGGCGACAAGGCGGGCACGTCGGTGAACTTCGCTGGCACYGAAGGTGCTCGCACGCTGAGTGGCGTGAAGGCTGGTGCGCTGAACGGGACCAGCACCGAAGTGGTGAACGGTTCGCAGCTGTTCGYGACCAACGAGAACGTGGCCGCCAACACGGCGAACATCGCGACCAACACGACCAACATCGCCGGCAACACGACGGACATCGCCAACCTCGGCGGCCGTGTCACGACCGCCGAAGGCAACATCACCACGATCGGCGACTCGGTGACGAACCTGACCAACGACCTGAACAACGGTCTGGTGGGCCTGGTGAAGCAGGACGCGACGACCAAGGCGATCACGGTGGCCGGCGACAAGGCGGGCGCGTCGGTGAACTTCGCCGGCACCGAAGGTGCTCGCACGCTGAGTGGCGTGAAGGCTGGTGCGCTGAACGGGACCAGCACCGAAGCGGTGAACGGTTCACAGCTGTTTGCGACCAACGAGAACGTGGCCGCCAACACGACCAACATCGCCAACCTCGACGGCCGTGTCACGACCGTCGAAGGCTCGGTGTCGGACCTGACCAACAACGTGAGCAGCGGTCTGGTGGGCCTGGTGAAGCAGGACGCGACGACCAAGGCGATCACGGTGGCTGGCGACAAGGCGGGCACGTCGGTGAACTTCGCCGGCACCGAAGGTGCTCGCACGCTGAGTGGCGTGAAGGCTGGTGCACTGAACGGGACCAGCACCGAAGCGGTGAACGGTTCGCAGCTGTTTGCGACCAACGAGAACGTGGCCGCCAACACGACCAACATCGCCAACCTCGACGGCCGCGTCACGATCGTCGAAGGCTCGGTGACGGACCTGACCAACAACGTGAGCAACGGCTCGGTGGGCCTGGTGAAGCAGGACGCGACGACCAAAGCGATCACGGTGGCTGGCGACAAGGCGGGCACGTCGGTGAACTTCGCCGGCACCGAAGGTGCGCGCACCCTGAGTGGCGTGAAGGCTGGTGCGCTGAACGGGACCAGCACCGAAGCGGTGAACGGTTCGCAGCTGTTCGCGACCAACGAGAACGTGGCGACCAACACGACCAACATCGCAGGCAACACGACGGCCATCGCTGGCCTCGACGGCCGTGTCACGATCGTCGAAGGCTCGGTGTCGGACCTGACCAACAACGTGAGCAGCGGTTTGGTGGGCCTGGTGAAGCAGGACGCGACGACCAAGGCGATCACGGTGGCTGGCGACAAGCCGGGCACATCGGTGAGCTTCGCCGGCACCGAAGGTGCTCGCACCCTGAGCGGTGTGAAGGCTGGCGCGCTGAACGAGACCAGCACCGACGCGGTGAACGGCTCGCAGCTGTTTGCGACCAACGAGAAACTGAGGAAGTCGGGGATCATTGACGCGAATGGCAATGCGCTGGACGTGCTGACCTATGACGCCGGTTCGAACAAGGGCAGTATCACCCTGGGTGGCGCGAACGGCACGCAACTGAAAAACGTGGCCGACGGTACGGAGAACGGCGACGCCGTCAACCTGGGTCAGCTCAAGAAGGGTGGCCTCATCGACGGCAACGGCAACACGAATGCGGTCATCTACGACGCAGACTCCAACCGCACCAAGGTCACGTTCGGTGACGCCAATGTGGCGCAAGTGCTGCTCTCCAACGTTGCCGCTGGCACGGCCAACACGGATGCAGCCAACGTCGGCCAGCTGCGTGGCGTGGCTTCCGCATTGGGCGGCGGCGCGGCCGTCGGCGCCGATGGCAGCATCGTGGCCCCGAAGTACACCGTCAACAATGCCACCTACACCAGTGTCGGCGACGCCCTGCAGGGACTGGCCGGAACCATCGACCACAACGGCTCCCGCCTGACCGTGGTCGAGAAATTGGTCGGCACGACCCAGGCCAGTTCGCACCTGGCCACCAGCGGCGACGTGACGCAGACGGCCGTGGCCAGCGGCGACAACGCGGTGGCGATCGGTGCCGGCGCGACGGCTTCGGCCAGCAACAGCGTGGCGCTCGGCGCAGGCTCGACCACCGGTAATCGCGAGAACACCGTGTCCGTCGGATCGGCAGGCAACGAGCGCGCGATCGCCAACGTGGCGGATGCCGTCATGAGCACCGATGCCGTCAACAAGCGCCAGCTCGACTCGGTCGCGGACAGCGCCAGGGCCTATACCGACCAGCGCATGAACCAGGTGCAGTCGGACATCGCCCGCGTCAAGCGCGACTCCAACGCAGCGGCCGCGGCGGCCATGGCGGTGGCGACCCTGCCGCAGTCGATCCAACCGGGCCGCAGCATGGCATCGGCTGCGATCAGCAACATGGACGGTGAGTCCGCCCTCGCCGTCGGCGTGTCGAAGGTGGCCGACAACGGGCGCTGGGTCACGAAGTTGTCGGGCACGGCCAACACGCGCGGCAATGTGGGCGTGAGCGCAGGCATCGGCTTTCACTGGTAAGTCGAAGTTCTCGACGGATTGATAAGAAGGAGCGTCACGCTGAGCGTGACGCTCCTTTTTTTTGTCGTGCGACCGTCTGGCGCGCCGGGGCTTACCAACGGTAAGCAATCGCGCTGTAGTACTTCTTCTGATGTTTCAGGGGGTGCTTTCGGACGGTTCTGATGGTCTGCCCGCGATGCGGTCCGTACGATTCATTGCAGCCCTTCACTCGAGTCGGTTGGCCGGCATGGCGGGCCGAACGCAAGCACTTTCTGCCTCGCAGCCTCGCAGCCTCGACGAATTGGCAGGGCTGACCGACATCCGCCGATCGCCGCGTCGGCAAATCATCAACGAACAAACGGGGCATGCGTGATCCGCAATGCACCAAGGGAGCCAACATGACGGCCTTGACCACCGTGGCCCTGATCTGGGGCTTTGTCATCTGGATTTTTCTGCGCGGACGATTCGGTCCGTCCAGGGAGTCCTGGGCGCGCGCCATCGCATTCAAGCCGAAGGAAGCCATGTCGCCCGAGCAGTTGTTCGGCTGCCTGCTCAGCGGCAACTTCGCCCTGCTCATGCGCGACAACTTCAACCAGATCGGGAGTTCACTGTCCGAGCGGCGCATCGGACGGGTCCTTCGGGAGCACTGGGGCATCGAGACGCGGGCGGACTGCCGTCGCGTGATCGAGTCGCGCCTCGAGAGCCTGGGAAAGATGTCGGCGGCCGAGAAGCGGGCCATCGCCGCATGGCTCACCGGCGAACCCGTCGACTCGAACGAATACGCGGCGCTCGAGGACACGTGCCTGTTCATGGCCCTGCGCGCCCACATTGCGCAAGTCGACGAGCTCCGGCAGGACCACCTGAGCATCCTCGCCTGGGACATCCAGCAACTCGCCTATCTGGTGCGCCTGGCCTGCACGGCCGGCCACGTGTCGAAGGCGTCGGCCGAGGAGGTTCTGGGGGCGCTGAAGATGCGCGCCCGCGCCCACTATGCGTCGTGGACGGACTATTCGCTGGCGGCGCTGGTCGGCCTTGGCCTGCGCGGGTCGCTCGAAGTCTTCGACCACRCGGAATGGAGGCAGTTCGCACGCACGCATTCGGTCTTCCTGAACGAACAMCGCTCGCCCACCAGGAGCGCATCGCGATGGGGCGCTGCGGCCCCGCGGCGGAACGCGCCGGGCGCGCCCGCCCGCTTCGAGCCCGGCAGCCGCGGCCCGACGGCCAGCGTGGTCGCGTCATGACGCGCCCGGCTGCCATGCGGCGTGTCGGGGTGCTCGCCTATGCCCCCCGCTCGCGCGAATATCTTCGACGTGTTCTGCGCTCGCTCGGCTATGCGCCGCGGGTCTTCGCCCATCTCGATGAACTCACGGCGATGGGCCCCGCCGCATCGACCCTCGACATGCTGTTCCTCGGTGATGTGCCTGATACGGACAGTCGTGGGCGTGCGGTTGTGGCGGGCGCTCTCGCCGTGGTCGGCCCGAACGTGCCGGTGCTCCACGCGCCCCTGGACAGGCGCAGGCGCGCACGCAGTCGCGGTGAGGCGGGCGACAACATCGTCACCGCTTCGCCGCGCTTCTTCGGCGATGTCTGCAGCTCGGTCATGTCTTTCCTGGCCTCCCAGGGGATCGAAAGCGAGCAGGCGAGTTTCTCCTGGGGTGTCTACGCGTTCCATCCGCTCGAGAAGAGCGTCGCCTTCGCCGGCGAGGAAGTGACACTGGATGCAGTGGCCTTCGACGTCGCACTCGAACTCTTCTTCAACATAGGGAAGCCTGTGACGAAGAAGTGGCTCAAGCGCATGCTGCCTTCGGGCGGGCATGGCGCAGTCTGGCATCGCATCGACAACATCGCCTGCACCGTCGACGACCTGCGCGTGGCGATTCAACTGAGCGAATCGAACGGCTTGACCCTCGACCCCCTGGGCGACACCGGCTACCAATTGCGGCGCGTGCAACGGGCCGCCGCCAGAAGATCCCCGTCAGAACGCTCGGCCCCTGATCGGTTTCACCTGGAGCTTTGACCAGGGATCGTTTAGTCTCCCCCGGTTTGCTTGTCATCTCGGGGGGAGATTCCATGGTCACCAAGGTCGATCTGGTCGTGCGGGGCCTCAATTCAAGCACCGTCACGATGGTGTTGACTTGCGTGCTGGGTGTTGCGGGCTATTTTTTTGGCCAGCCGATGGCCATCGAGCTGCACTGGTTCTGGATGGCGCTGGGATCGCTCTGCATCATCGTCCTGTCGGTCATGCAATTCCTGCGCAATCGAATCAGCCAACGCCGGGACGACGAACTCCACGCCATCCTCGACGCCGTCCCTCATGTCCTGTTTTTCAAGGACACCGCCTTGCGCTATCGCGAAGTGAACGCGGAGTTCGAGCGCTTGTTTCATATCGACAGAGCGGCCGCGATCGGCGCGGGCGACATGGCGCTCTTCGGCCCCGAGCTTCGCGATCGCTTCGTGGCCCAGGACAAGGAACTGATGGCTTCGCAAGAGGCACGCACCTTCGACGAGGAGATGTGGATCGATGGCGAAGTCCGCAGCATCCAGTCGCGCAAGCAGCCGGTCCGCGATCGCCGCGGAAAGCTGCGTGGCGTGGTCGGCGTGGCCATCGATGTGACCGAGCAGAAGAAGCTGCAGCGTCAACTCGAGGACGCACTCGACGGGCTGAGCATTGCGCTGGAAGCTGCGCGCATGGGCACCTGGGAGCTGGACCTGAGCACCGGCGAGCTTCATGCCGATGAGCGCAGCAGGCAGGTGCTGGGCCTGGAAGGCAGCCATGTCGATGTGTCGATGG
>NZ_JBFUCI010000355.1:0-6871 GCF_056405335.1 Variovorax sp. P1_H12_2 | reverse complement strand
CACCACCACCGGCATCACCGCCGGGCTGGCGCTGCGCTGCGCCGCCAGCGGCACGGTGGCGGTCCAGGCCTCGCCCTGCCAGGCCTGCGTCCAGTCCTTGCCCTGCACGGCGGCGGAGTGGATCACTTCGGCGGTTTCGGGGAAGAATTCGAGGGTCCTGCCTTGTGCGGCGGCGGGCAGGCCTTCGAGCCGGACCTGCAGCTTGTCGCCGTCCACCGTGATCCGGCCCGGCCGGGCCAGCGGCGCCGGCTGCGCCGCGAAGGCGGCATCGAATTCCGCCTTGTGAAGCGCCGTCGAGCCCTGCAACGGCAGCTTGAGCAGGAACTCGCCTTCTTCGGGTATGCACTCCTTGCTGCACACCAGCCAGGAAGCCTTGAGCCTGACGTCGATCTGGGCGGCACCCGCGAGGGCCGGCTGCGGCTTGAAATCGGGCGCCACCGTGAGCGGCACCGGCAGCAGCAGCGCGTCCTCGTAGCCGAAATTGGCCAGGTTGCCGATCCGGATCTTCCTCGGCACCGGCCAGGCGATGTCGCCGGGGGAGACGCCCGCCGGGAGCGACCAGGCCAGTTCGGTCGGCAGGCCGGAGTCGCCCGCGTTCTTCCAGTAGGTGTGCCAGCCGGGCTGGTGCACGATCTGCAGGCCGAGCCAGACCGGGGCACCGGGGGCCACGCCGTCCGGCGCATGGGCGACCAGTTCGGCCCGTACGTGCGGGGTCGTGACCACCGGGCCGATACGGGAAGTCAGCTGAGCCGCGGCTGGCAGGCAGACTGCGAAGGCGGCGAAGAGAAAGCTCGCGAAACGAAGGCGGGAAAGATGAGGCATGCCGTCAGTCGGAGCGGGCCGGCGCGGCGAAGTTCCGGCGCCGGCTCACGGGCCCCACCCCAGCACCACGCGCCGGCTGTTGGCGCTCTTCTTCTCGATCTTGGTGACCACCACGGCGCCGATCTCGCGCGTGTTCGCGACATGCGTGCCGCCGCAGGGCTGGAAATCGATCGCCTGGCCGTCTCCCACGGGTCCGATGCGGATCGTTCGGACCGTGCCCGTGCCGCGCGGCGGCTGCACGCTCATGCTCTTGACCAGGGCCGGATTGGCGTCGAGCTCGGCATCGCTGATCGCGCCGACGGCCAGCGGGTGGGCGGCAGCCACCAGCCGCGCCAGGCCGGCCGTCAGGGCCTCCTTGTCGAGCGGCTCGGTCATGTGGAAGTCGAGCCGCGCGTAGTCGGGCGTGATCGAGCAGCCGTTGACCGGCTGCGGCACCAGGTGGCACAGCAGGTGGGTCGCGGTGTGGAAGCGCATCAACCGGTGCCGGCGCTCCCAGTCGATGCGTGCGGTCACGCGGTCGCCGGGCCGCAGCGCGGCCGCCAGCGCCTCCTGGCCGGGCGCGGGCACGTGGAGGATCCGGTCGGTCGGCCGGCCTTCGGCATCCTTGGCCTTGCGGGTGTCGGCGATGGCGAGTTCGCGGCCGTCGGCCAGCAGCAACCGGCCGCTGTCGCCGGCCTGGCCGCCGCCCATCGGATAGAACACCGTGCGGTCGAGCAGGATGCCGGCCTCGTCGACGCCCATCACCAGGGCCTCGCACTCGCGCAGGTAGGCATCGGAACGGAACAGGTCGTCGGTCATGGCTCGATGGTAGCGGTGCGGCCGGACGGGGGTGCGCCGACCTTCGGAAGCGCCTGTGGCCGACAATGCGCCGCGGCGCCGCCGGCATCATTCACCGATGCGCCAAAGGACTTCCACCATGACGATGCCCCATTCCTCGCGGCGGTGGCTGCTCGCGCCGATCGCCGCCGTGCTGCTGCTGGCCGCCTGCGGCGACAGGGCGAAGCTGCCGCCCGAAGCGGAAACCGGCCCGACGCCGACGCTGCCGGCGCCGAACCCCACCCTGCTGCCCACCGTGAACATCGCGCCCTCGGTGGGCTGGACCGACACCGCGGGCCCCACCGCGCCCGAGGGCTTCGCGGTGACGGCGCTGGCCCGCGGGCTCGACCATCCGCGCATGGTCTACGCCTTGCCCAACGGCGACGTGCTGGCGGTCGAGAGCAACCAGCCGCCCAAGCCCGCGGACGGCCACGGCGGCGGCCTCGTTGCCGAGATCCGGCGGAAGGTCACAGACCTGGTTCAGAAGCGCGCCGGCGCGGACGTGCAGAGCGCCAATCGCATCACCCTGCTGCGCGACGCCGACAATGACGGGGTGGCCGAGCTGCGGCAGGTGTTCATGCAGGACCTGGTGTCGCCGTTCGGCGTCGTGCTGGTCGGCAGCGAACTCTTCATCGCCAATGCCGACGCGCTGGTCAAGGTGCCCTACGTCGAGGGCCAGACCACCATCACCGCGGCGCCGGTGAAGGTGACCGACCTGCCCGCGGACCCCAATCACCACTGGACCAAGCACGTCGTCGCCAACCGCGAGGGGACCAAGCTCTACGTCAGCGTCGGCTCCAACAGCAACGTGGGAGAGAACGGGCTCGAGGTCGAGGCGGGGCGGGCCGCGATCTGGGAGGTGGATCTCCAGAGCGGCGAGAAGCGCCTGTTCGCGAGCGGGCTGCGCAACCCGACCGCGCTCGCCTGGGAGCCGGACACCAACGTGCTGTGGGCCGTGGTCAACGAGCGCGACGAGCTCGGCAGCGACCTGGTTCCCGACTACCTGACCTCGATCAAGGACGGCGCCTTCTATGGCTGGCCCTGGAGCTACTTCGGCGGCTACGTCGACACGCGCGTGCAGCCGCAGCGCCCCGACATGGTCGCCAAGGCCGTGGTGCCGGACTACGCGCTGGGCTCGCACCGCGCGCCGCTCGGCATCGCGTTCTCGAATCCACGCGGCATGCCGCCGGAATTCGCCAGCGGCGCCTTCATCGGCGAACACGGCTCCTGGAACCGCAGGCCGCTCGCGGGCTACAAGGTGGTCTTCGTGCCCTTCATCGGCGGCCGGCCGAGCGGCCCGCCGGTCGATTTCCTGACCGGCTTCCTGAGCGCGGACGACGAGGCGCAGGGCCGGCCGGTGGGCGTGGCGCTCGACAGGCGCGGTGCCCTGCTGGTGGCCGACGACGTCGGTAACGTCGTCTGGAAAGTCAGGAAGAAGTAGCGATTGCCGCCGCCGGGTCTCAGAACCCTGCCAGAACCACCTTGCCCTGCGCCTTGCCGCTCTCGATCAGCGCGTGGGCGCGGCGCAGGTTGGCGGCATTGATGGTGCCGAAGGCCGCGTTGGCGGTGGTGCGGATGCGGCCGGCGTCCACCAGCTGCGCGACTTCTGCGAGCAGTTCGCCCTGGCGCGCCATGTCGGGCGTCTCGAACTTCGAGCGCGTGAACATCATTTCCCAGTGCAGCGAGATGCACTTGCCCTTGAGCGCCATCGCGTCGAGCGACGGCATGTCGTCGATCACCGCCAGTTGGCCCTGGGGCTTGAGGCTCTCGATGATCTGGGCGTAGTGCTGGCCCGTCTGCGTCAGGCTGGCGACGCTGTCGACCTCGCCGATGCCCGCGGCCTTCAGCTCCGCGGCCAGCGGCTTCGCGTGGTCGATCACCGCGTGGGCGCCGAGCGCGAGGCACCAGGCGCGCGTTTCGGCGCGCGAGGCGGTGGCGATCACGCGCAACCGGGTGAGCTGGCGCGCCAGCTGGATCAGGATCGAACCGACGCCGCCGGCGCCGCCGACGATCAGCAGGGTCTGGCCGGCGCCGCCGTCCCGGGGCACGCGCAGGCGGTCGAACAGCAGCTCATAGGCCGTGATCGTGGTCAGCGGCAGCGCGGCGGCCTGGGCGTCGTCGAGGCTCCGGGGCGCCAGCGCCGCGATGCGCTCGTCCACCGCGTGCAGTTCGCTGTTGGCGCCGGGCCGCACGATCGAGCCGGCGTAGTAGACCCGGTCGCCGGGCTTGAACCGCGTGACCGCCGTGCCGACCGCCTCGACCGTGCCGGCCGCGTCCCAGCCCAGCACCCTGGCCTGGCCGGCGTCCGGCGCTGCGTTGCGACGCACCTTGGTGTCGACCGGGTTGACGGAAATCGCCTTCACGCGCACCAGCAGGTCGCGGGCGCCCGGCGTGGGATCCGGCAGCTCGAGGTCTTCGAGCGCGGCGGGGTTGTCGATGGGGAGCGATTGGCGATAGCCGATGGCTTTCATGGGGCGTCCTGGGTCGTTGCGATGCCGGGACTGTAGAGTGGCAAATAGAAATTGATAAGCCGACATTTCGAAGCATTACTTTCAAATGAAAATTGAAAATACAGCCGATCTGCAGGTGCTGGTCCACACCGCTCGGGCGGGCACGCTCACCGCCGCGGCATCGGCGCTCGGCATCACGCCGGCAGCGGCCAGCGCGACGCTCAAGCGGCTCGAGTCGCAGCTCGGCGTCCGCCTGTTCGAGCGCTCGACCCGGGCCATGCGCCTGACGCCCCAGGGCCAGACGCTGCTGGATTACGCGGTGCGCGCCTTCGAGCTGCTGGCCGAGGGCGAGTCGCTGGTGCTGGCCGACCGCGGCGCGCTGGTCGGCACCGTGCGCGTGGCGGCGCCATCGGACCTCACGCGGGTCGTGCTGCTGCCCTGGCTCGACGAGTTTCTCGACCTGCACCCGGGCCTGCAGCTGTCGCTCTCCGTCGGCGACCGGCCGCTCGACGTCACCCGCGACGAGGTCGACGTCGCGCTGCGCTATGGCCCGCTGGCCGATTCGCGGCTGGTGGCGCGGCGGCTCGCCGAATCGCGGCCGGCGCTGTGCGCGTCGCCCGCCTACCTGCGCCGCCATCCGGCGCCGCAGACGCCGCAGGACCTGCTGCAGCACAACTGCCTGACCTTTCACCGCGGCGGGCGACGCCAGCGGCTCTGGCGCTTCGTGCGCAACGGCCACTGGACCGAGGTGCGGGTGGACGGCGACCGGGTGGTCGACGACGCCTCGCTGGCGCGCGAATGGGCGCTGGCCGGGCGCGGCATTACCTTGAAGTCGGCGCTCGACCTGCAGCGTGACGTGGCGTCCGGCGCCCTGGTGCATCTGCTGCCTGAATGGGAGACCGAGCCCTATCCGCTGCACGCGCTGCTGCCCAGCGGCCGCTTCGTCCCGGCGCGGGTGCGGGCGCTGGTGGACTTCCTGGCGCTCAAGTTCGAGGCTGTCCCGGCGTGAACAGGCTCAGGCCGGCGCCGGGCCGCCCCAAGGCGGCCTGGGCCCCCCGGGGGGCAGCGACCACACGCAGTGAGGGAGCGTGGGGGCTCTGTTCTAAGATTGCCGCATGACAGCCCCCGCCAGCCGCTTCTGGTCCCAGCTCACGACGCGTGATTTCGCCGCCCTCGACCCGGCGGCGACCGTCGCGGTGCTGCCGCTCGGCGCCACCGAGCAGCATGGCCCGCATCTGCCGCTCGGGGTCGACTCCGCGCTCGCCGACGGCATCGTGGCGGCCGCGCTGCCCCTGCTGCCGGCCGAGCTTCCGGTGCTGTTCCTGCCGACCCAGCAGATCGGACTGAGCCCCGAGCATGCGCGCTTCCCGGGCACGCTGACCCTGTCGTCCGGCACGCTGATCCGGCTCTGGAGCGAGATCGGCGCCGGCGTCGCGCGCGCGGGGGTGCGCAAGCTGGTGTTCTTCAATGCCCACGGCGGACATTCGGGGGCAATGGACATCGTCGCGCGCGAGCTGCGGGCGGCGCACGGCCTGATCGTCTACAGCACCAGCTGGTTCAACCTGCCGCTCGGCGAGGCCGGCGCGCAGTTCAGCGCCGATGAGCAGCGCTTCGGTGTGCATGCCGGCGAGATGGAAACCTCGATGATGCTGGCGTTGGCGCCCGGGCAGGTGGCGATGGCCGCGGCCCGCGACTTCGGCTCCACGTCGCGCCAGCGCGCCGCCGACTACGCCATCCTCGGCAACGGTCGCAGCGCCAAGCTCGGCTGGGCGATGGAGGACTACAACCCCGAGGGCGCGGCCGGGAATGCCGCCGCCGCCACCGCTGAAAAGGGGCGGGCGCTGGTCGATGCCAGCGCCACGCAGCTGGCCGCCCTGCTGGCCGAGGTGTCGCGCTTGCCGCTGGCCACCGCMCACACGCAGCCGCTGCCCTGACCGTGACGCCACGCGCGGGTTGCCGGCGCCCGCTATCATCAAATCGGTGCCGCCTCCGGCGGTGCGCCTGCCGCCTCAACCCACACCAAGGATCCGTATGAGCATCGTCTGGACCATTCTGATCGGATTCGTTGCGGGCCTGGTGGCGCGCGCGATCAAACCGGGCGACGACTCGGCCGGCTTCATCATCACCACCCTGATCGGCATTGCCGGCTCGCTGATCGCGACCTACGTCGGCCAGGCCATGGGCTGGTACACCGCGGGTCAGGGTGCGGGCTTCATCGCCTCGGTGGTCGGCGCGATCGTGCTGCTGTTCATCTATGGCCTGATCAAGCGCA
This sequence comes from Variovorax sp. P1_H12_2, assembly GCF_056405335.1. Classification (NCBI taxonomy): domain Bacteria; kingdom Pseudomonadati; phylum Pseudomonadota; class Betaproteobacteria; order Burkholderiales; family Comamonadaceae; genus Variovorax; species Variovorax sp. P1_H12_2. The sequence continues at coordinate 511 of NZ_JBFUCI010000355.1, read as the reverse complement.
AGACCTGATCCTGCGCAGGGCGCGCGCATGCCGGTCCGCAAGACGCGCAGCCGCCATCACCACCACGTCTACGTGGTCGAGCTCGACGACCGCGTCTGGAACGTGGCGCGCTTCCGGCGTGCGAACCCCGACTATCGCCTGGGCATGCCCTTCGTCTACGTCGGCATGACCGGGCTCGATCCGGATGTGCGCTTCGACAAGCACAAGGCCGGCATCCAGGCCAACAGCTTCGTGCGTGACTACGGCTTGCGGCTGCTGCCCAGGCTGTACGCGATGTACAACCCGATGCCCTACGAAGCCGCGCGCGAGATGGAGGTCGAACTCGGCATCGCCCTGCGCGAGGCGGGTTACGGGGTCTGGCAGGCCTAGCAGGCGGCGCCCCGCGCGCGCCGAGGTTCAGGCGTAGGTGACCCAGCCCTCGTACGCCGGGCCGTCGAGGTGCGGCAGCGTGTTGTAGGTCACCAGCATGTGGCGTTTCGGCGTGAACGCGAATTCGGTCACGGCGGTATTG